>JAUWJC010000263.1 GCA_030607895.1 Pirellulales bacterium | reverse complement strand
GGACTCGAACCCCGGACACGCGGATTATGATTCCGCTGCTCTAACCAACTGAGCTACGCCGCCAAGCATCGTCAATGTATCACATGGGTTTGGGTGGTCAAGGCGAGAACGCGAAAGGGGACAGATCCATGTTTTCGACTTGCACGTCCAAGAAAATGGACTATCCACCGGCCGAAAAACGGACCAGTCCCCAGTGTGGGCGTGAACGGCTACGTTGTCTTGGACGACAGGCAACCCCCAAAGGACCCGCTTTGCAATACGGTGGTACGGGTGTCGCTTCCGACGAGTCGAGCAGTCGGGTTTGCACCTTTTCTCTCGCAACGCTATGATCAATAGTTAAATTGGGGCGATTTCCCGATTAGATGACGCTGCCAAAAGGCGGCCGTTTGAAGGTGAGGAAGTCACATGCACGATGCCACGGTGAGCACCGCGGGCATGCGAATCGTGAATTTGTTGGTAGGCAAGGAGGCCCAGACGGTTGCAGACCTGATTCGTGCAACCGGTGTGACTCGGACCGCCGTGACCGAACAGCTCAACGAGTGGGTGGCGGGCGGTTTTGTGGAGCGGACCATCGAGCGACTGCCCGGGCGGGGGCGGCCCCGCAATCGCTACTCCGCAACCAAATCCGCACTGCTTCTGCTGTTTGGAAACAACCAACATCTGGTGGTGCCCGCCATCTGGCAGGCAATAGGCGAGGTGGGGGGTGAGGATCTTAAGAAAAAGGTGTTGCGCCGGGTCAGCCAATCCGTGGCCGATCACTATCGCCGCCAGGTCACTGCCGAGGACCCCGAAGAGCGGTTCCGCCAACTGGCCGAATTACTCTGTCAGGAGGGCGGGATAGTGGAGGTCCGTGAAGAGAACGGGCGGGTGGTGATGCACAAACGGAGTTGCCCGTTCATTAGTATGCTGGACGACGGGCGGGCCGTCTGTTGTGTGGATCAGGAGATGATGACTGCCGTGGTTGGCCGGCCCGTCGCGCGAACTGCCTGCCGACACGACGGTGCTCCATGCTGCGTATTTGCAGTCGGCGTGAATGGAGAGTGAGCCGGCACGTATTGGCCGCTTGTCGCCGATTGCCGATCATCAACCTAACGCGGCTCGGGGCCGCAACCAAAATTCCGGGCCGACACGGCCCGGCTCAAAGATGCGCGCAACTTGCGCACATGTTGCGACCTAACGCTTCAATGCCGACGGACCACTACAGCCACGCTTGCCGCGATGCTACGTCGATTCATCCCCTGGTTGCTTATCTTGCTTGGCGTGGGCCTGGCCCTTCTGGCCGGCGATTGGTGGTTCTGCCTGCCCGAAGAAAAAACCGCATACTATGTGGGCCGCGGGCAATGTGGGCGCTGTCATGAGAACGAGCTTACCTTGTGGACCGGTTCCGATCACGATCTAGCGATGGACCGTGCCACGCCCGACATCGTCTTGGGTAACTTCGACGACCAACGGCATACGCATCCTCTTTCGGGCATTACCTCGAGGATGTTTCGCCGCGGCGAGGAATTCCTTATTACCACCGACGACCGGGACGGCCGGATGCGCACTTTCCAGGTGAAGTACACCTTTGGCGTTCGTCCGCTCCAGCAGTACCTGGTCGAGACGCCCGGCGGCCGGTTGCAGTGCCTGCCGATTGCCTGGGACACGGTGAAGAAGCGTTGGTTCCACCTATACCCAGACGAAAAGGTTCCCGCCGGCGACGAACTGCACTGGACGGGCCCGTTGCAAAACTGGAATTACATGTGTGCCGAGTGCCACTCGACGAACCTCAAAAAGAACCACGACCTGAAAACCGACCGCTATCACACGACGTTTTCCGAAATCGACGTGAGTTGCGAGACGTGCCACGGGCCGGGCAGCCTGCACGTGGAATTGTCCGACTCGACGGGATTCTTCTGGGATCGCCGCCGGGGATTCGGCTTGACGGACTTGAGCAGCGAAGACTCGCACGTGGAGATCGAGACGTGCGCCCCGTGCCACTCGCGCCGCCGGATTGTATACCCCGGCTTTCAACCGGGCGACAAGTTTCTCGACCACTACATGCCGGAATTGCTCGACAGCGATCTCTACCATGCCGACGGACAGATACTGGAAGAGGATTACGTCTACGGCTCGTTCATCCAAAGCCGCATGTACCGCGAGAAGGTACGTTGCAGCGATTGCCACGATCCGCATTCGGTGCGGGTGAAGTTCGACGACAACCGGCTCTGCGGTCAGTGTCACGTTCCCGCCGAATACGACACACCGGCCCACCATCATCACCCCGACTCCTCGAAGCCGGGCACCCGATGCGTCGAGTGCCACATGCCCGAGACAACCTACATGGTCGTCGATCCACGCCGCGACCACAGCATTCGCGTTCCGCGGCCCGACCTGACCGTTTCGCTGGGAATCCCGAACGCTTGCACCGGTTGCCACAACGATAAGTCAAAAGACGAAACGCCCGAGTGGGCCGAAAAACAGCTTGAAACCTGGTACGGCAAGCGGAAGGGGCCAAAACACTTCGCACACGCAATTGCCGCCGGACGCCGGGGAAAACCAGAAGGCCTCGAGGAACTTCTGGCCGTGGTCAAGCGGAAAGACCTAAGTGCGATGGTTCGGGCAAGCGCGATCTTGCTTTTGGGCCGATATCCGGGCGATTCCAGTCGATTTGCCGCCTTCCGCGGGTTGGAGGACACCGAACCGTTGGTCCGCGCCGCTGCCGTGCGGAGCCTGGAGCACCTGCCGCCGGAGCAGTTGCAGCGTCGGCTGACGCCGTTTTTGCGCGACCCGGTCCGGGCGGTTCGCACCGAGACCGCCCGGGTGTTGTCTAGGGTTCCGCCGCGTGCGTTCGCCCCCAAAGACCGCAAAGCGTTCGACGCGGCGATGGCCGAGTATCTGAAGGGGCAGGAGTCGGTAGGCGATCAGGCAGCGGCCCATCTGAACATGGCTGTCGTCCACTCGAACCAAGAACGCCTCGACCGAGGCGAATGGGAATACCGAACCGCCATCCGCCTCGACCCCAAGTTCGTCCCGGCGCGAATCAACCTGGCCATGCTCTGCGAGCAAAAAGGCAACTCCAAAGAAGCCGAGCGACAGTTCCGCAAGGTGATCGAGTTGGAATCGAAGATGGCCGAAGCGCATTACTCGTTGGGGCTTCTGCTGGCCGAGGACGAGCAACGGCTCGAAGAGGCAGCCGACTATCTGGCAACCGCCGCCCGGCTTGCGCCGGATAACCCCCGAATCCACTACAACCATGGCTTGGCCATGCAGCGATTGGGCCGCGCGGCCGAGGCCGAAAAGTCCCTCCGCGCCGCACATAAGCTATCGCCCCGCACGCCCGACTACCTGAACGCCCTGGCCATTTTCTACGCTCAGCAGAAGCGTTGGGCCCGAGCGATTGCTTGCGCGGAGGAACTGGCGCGAATCGAGCCGCACAATACCCAGGTCCGTTCGCTGTTGGAGCACGTCAAGCGCGAGGCGGCACGGGCGAAGAAACCATCGAAACTGTAAAGCCGCGACCAGTGGTCGCGGTTTAATTGGGGCGATGGCCCCAACACCCGCGACCAGTGGCCGCGGCTTTACAGTGAAATGGGTATACTGGCCGCATGGCAGCAGAACAGTCTAATTCCCCGCCCTGGCGGTCGCTCTATCCGTTCCAGTCGCACTGGCTTACGGTCGGCGGCCATCGTTACCATTACCTGGATGAAGGCCAAGGGCCCGTGTTGCTGTTGGTTCACGGCAATCCGACCTGGTCCTTCTACTGGCGTGAGCTGATCAAGGCGTTCCGTGGGCGATATCGGGTAGTGGTGCCGGACCATATCGGGTGCGGCCTGTCCGACAAACCGGGCCGGCGAGACTACGGCTACCGGCTGGAAGATCGGATCAACGATCTCGGGCACTTGATCGAGGAACTCGGCTTGGAGCAAGTCACGCTCGTTGCGCACGATTGGGGCGGGGCGATTGGCATGGGGGCCGCCGTGGACGCTCCGGAACGGTTCGCTCGATTCGTATTGCTCAACACGGCCGCCTTCCGCTCGCGGCGGATGCCCTGGCGGATCGGCGTCTGCCGCACGCCCCTGTTGGGCCAACTGGGCGTGCAGGGCTTGAACCTCTTCGCCAAGGCGGCAATTCACATGGCCGTCTGTCGACACGAGCGAATGACACCGGCAGTTCGGGCAGGGCTATTGGCGCCTTACGACTCCTGGCGCAACCGGTTGGCAATCCACCAGTTCGTGCTCGACATCCCCACCAACGACCGGCACCACAGCTACGCCACGCTGACAAAGGTCGAAGCCGGCCTGGCCCAATTCCAGCGGCATCCGGTCTGTTTGATCTGGGGTATGCGCGACTGGTGCTTCACACCCCACTTCCTCGACCGGTTCGTCGAGTTCTTCCCCCAAGCAGAAGCCCACCGTCTGGAAGACGCCGGCCACTACGTCGTGGAAGATACCCACGAGCGGATCGTGCCGCTGGTCGAGGAGTTTCTCAATAAGCACCAACTCGGGACCGCTGCCGACGAGAGGTCACTCTGATTTCTTCGGCGGCGGTGGAGGCGGAGCCGGCTTGGAAGCCGGAGCATTTCCCGAGTTGCCTTTCGTACTGTCTCCCGGCCGCGCCCGAGCAGCGGGGCCATTGTAGCCTAATTCCTGCGCGCCTTTCGGTGGCCGATTTGGGGCCGGTTGCGGAACCTTAGCTCCCATGTTTCTGCTCCTTCTCGTTGGATTGAATCGATCTATCCGGCGGTTGGTCGATGCCTATAGTTTCTTCCTCATTGTACTTCAAGAATTCAACCATCTCTACATCGGCTGCCGCGACAAGTGTTTTCACCACTTCAGGCAGACGTACCGTTGTTCCATCGTCAAGAAGCCACATGGGCTGATCCATAGCGAAGTGACCGGTGTCAGAATGGTCGGGCCACTCATATGGCCAGCCATAGAGCCGACGTCCATCCTTGAGATGCAGAACGATCCAACGTTTCTCACGATGGAGAGCACTGAACCACTCCGAAGGAAAGGACGTTCGGCTGGTAAGCTGCCATTTGGGAAGAAATGTCCAGCGAGGGAGCCGCCATTCGCAAAGCCACGAATGAGGGAAGTTGTTGTTGGCGCACCAAGAAAACACGACACCCATAATCACGGCCAACATGACAGACCAAACCAGGTCAGCTTGCTCCGTCGAAGGGCCGAAGACGTTTGCGATACTCCCAATAACCTGGAATACCCATTGCAACACTACCACGGCGGCCTGAATAATGACCGTGAAAATCAGCGCCTGCACGACTCGCTCAAAAGGCGAATCCTTCCGATGAGCCGTCAGCCCGTAGAATATCCACGCGGTTACGAACCCCGGCAGAAGGTAGATAACGATGCTGACAACTTCGCTCGAAAGCCAATTCATGATTGCATCTTACCCTTTACCATCGCGCCACTGCATTTCTTACCTGACATGATATTGTACACACGCCACCCCCCTTGCGTCCAGCACATGAGCAATACCCCTTGCGTGGTGCTTGATCGTGCTGCGAGATGTGGGTATTCTTGACCCGAGAGGAGTAGGGCACAGATCATGGAACACTACCGCGTTAGAATCTCGAAAGACTACCTGGTTTTTAGTGCCGCGCACTTCATTACATTCGGCGGCACCACGTGCGAACGGTTGCACGGGCACAACTACCGCGTGGCGGCCGAAGTGCATGGACCGCTAGACGACGATCTGCTGGTTGTGGATTTTCTGGTGCTGCGGGATACGCTGAAGCGGATTCTCGAAGAGTTGGACCACCGGGTACTGTTGGCGACCGAAAACCGAGCGTTGCAGATCGCCGCCGATGAGAACCAGGTCGAAGTGACCTTTTCCGACCGGCATTGGGTTTTCCCCCGATCCGACTGTGTGCTACTTCCAATCGGCAACACCACGGCCGAGATGCTAGGGCACCACATTGCTCATCGGTTAAGTGGTGAATTGGAGGCTCACACCGGCGGTCGGCCCACGCTAGTGCGGATCGAGGTCGACGAATGCCACGGTCAAATTGCGGTCTGTGAGTTGAGAGTTGAGAGTTGAGAGTTGAGAGTTGAGAGTTGAGAGTTGAGAGTTGAGAGTTGAGATGTTTAGCCAGGTCGCTTGCGACCGGTGTACTTGTTAGCCCAGCCGCTTGCGGCGGTTTTTTTGGGGGGGCACAAGGCACGTGGCGAGAATGCTCGGAGAAACTTACTGAAACATAATTTCAAACAGTACG
>JAUWJC010000260.1 GCA_030607895.1 Pirellulales bacterium | reverse complement strand
CGCGGCTTTACAAACATGGAAGACCTTACCACGCAGACCATCTCGCCGCCGTTGGTTTGGGCGCTGCTGTTGGCCGTCGTAGCCAGTGCGGCGGTATGGCGGCGGGTTGCCGAGCGGATGCGGCATGGTCTGCCCGTGTTGCCCTATCAACCGCGACGCCCAGTGCCCTGGCAGGCGGTGGACCTGCTGCTTGTGCTGCTGGTGTACGTGGCCGGCCTGGCGTTGATGATCCACTTGGGCAACGTCTGGTTGGGGCCGGAAGCCAGCCGGCCACCTGCCATCCAAAACGTCGACCAGGCCGACGCCTCCCACGTTGTGGCTCGATTGCTCGCGAGTGGAAGCCTCTGGACGCTGCTGCTTTGCGGGCTGACGGCGGCGGTGGCGGCCCCGATCGTCGAGGAGTTCCTCTTTCGCGTGCTGCTTCAGGGTTGGCTGGAAGGCCTGGAGAAACCGTGGCGGCGTCGGATGCCCACGCTTGCTCGGTGGATTCCCCGAGGCGCCGCGCCGGTAACGCTCACTTCGCTCCTGTTCGCCCGAATGCACTTCCGCGTGGACACGCCGGAGGTAAACCTCCGCTTTCTCACCTACGCGCTGGTGGGAAATGCCGTGGTTGGGTTACTGACGGTGGCTTTTGCAGTCGGGTTGCTGCGGGTTCGCACGGGCGCCGCGACCGTCGATTTCGGATTCGTGCCAAAAAAGCTCCTTGCGGACGTTGCCCTGGGACTGTCGACGTTCGTGGCCATCGCCGCGCCGATCTACCTGATGCAGGTAGGCCTCTCGATTCTATTGCCGCGGTACGTGGCGGCCGATCCGTTCACGTTGTTCTTTTTTGCACTCGTACTGGGGACGCTGTACTATCGAACGCATCGGATGGTCCCTTCGGTGGTGGTCCACATGGCACTGAACACCACCAGCCTGGCCATGGCCTGGATGTTGTTGAGTAAGTCGTTGTGAAAGAATAACTTGACCGAATCGGCAACTGGGTGGCACGTCCCCGAGCGCAGCGAAGGGCGTGTTTTTCCGGCTCCCACGCCCTTCGCTGCGCTCAGGGACGTGCCACCCAATTGATCAAGTTATTGTGTTACAACTCCTAAGTAGCCGGCTACTTCCCTTCGGCGGCCAGTCGGGCGGAGAATTCTCGCCAGGCGGCCATCGAGCGCTTGAGATTCTCGTATTTGTCGCCGGCAACGGCGTAGCACTGGAGCCCAACCGGGCCGGTATAGCCCAACTGCTTCAGCGTTTTGAGGAAGTTGTACACGTCGAACGAGCCGCGGTCGAGTGTTTGGATCAGGCGGCCCCAGGGCCGATCGGTCCCTTCAATTGCATCGGCACCGTTGATGGTTACCAGAAACAGATGCGGGCGGGCCAGTTCCATCAAACGCTTCATGGTCTTCGGCTCGTCAAGCTTGAGCCAGTGGCACAGGTTGAAAGTGACGCCCACGTTCTTGCGGTCAACCTTCTTGGCCACGCGCACCGCATCCTCCACCCGGGCAACATAGAAGCCCGCGTGCGGATACAGTGCCACGCGCACACCCGACTGGGCCGCCGTGTCGGCAATCTCTCGGACAATTGCCACCACCTCGGCGTCGCCCTCCTCCGAAGACGGCTTGTACTTACCGCGAAGAATGTAGAGCCACACGAACGTTCCGTGCCCCTGCATGGCCTTGATGGCATCCTTGAGCTTGGGGTCGTATTTCGGTTTTTTTGGATCGAGATTCACGCCGATATACTGGGCGAACACCTTGAGCCCGTTGGCTTCCATGGCCCGAATCATCTCGGGAACCCCGTTGCATCCGGATGGCCCGATGCCGTTGTAGCCAAGCTCGGCAAGCACGGCCGCCTGCGATTTGGGTGTAGGGTACTTCGCGCACTGCACGCCGTTACCCAGCACAAAGAACGGGTTGACGAGCCCCTTGCTCGGCGGCGGATCGTCGGCCCCAACCGCCCGGCCCTCGAACGTCAAGCCAAGAACACCGAACGAAAACAGAATAGCCACAAGCCACGTTGTTGCGATTTTCATCTCTGGGACCTTTCTTGTGTGGTCGGATAGTCTCGCCCAATTGTGTACCGCCCAAACCGGGATGTCAATAACTCAAGCTGTAAGGAGGGGAGTCCGAAAATGGGGACTGGCTCCGTCACGGGCTGGTTTTTTCGGGAGTTTCCGGCATGCCGACGGTGCCTGTCCCCTTTTTCCACTCCATTCCGGCAAACATAACGCCGCGACCACCGGTCGCGGCTTTATGCCTCCCAGACTACCTTGCCTGCGAGTATGGTCGAGCGGACTTGGAACTGCGGCGGGGTGTTTTGGTCGGCGGTCTTCGCCATGTTGAAGAGAACCAGGTCGGCCGGATCGCCGGGCTCCAGGCCGCCCGGCTCGATGTCCAACAGGTTGGCCGGATTGTCAATCGCCATGCTAAGCGCCTCTTTCAGGCTGAGCTTTGCAAACTGCATTGCATTGGCCACGCCCGTGCCGATCGGCCGCGAAGCGCCGGCCAGTATCTTCCGTTGACCGGCGACAACCAGGCGACCGTCGGGCAGTATCTCCACTCGGCCGTGACCGGCCCGATATTGCCCCGGCGCGAGCCCGGCCAGCCCCGACAAGTCGCTGATTAGAATGCACCGCTTGAGCGTCTTCGCGCAAATGAACGTTTTGACTACTTCCGGCGGAAGATGATGGCCGTCGGCAATCAGGCTGATGGCAAGCCGGTCGTCGGCCAGTTGATCCCAGATGTAGTTCGGATGCCGCGGAAGCATCGGATGCGCGCCGTTACCCAGGTGAGTGCTCAACCGGGCGCCGGCGTCGACCGCGGCCCGAATGTGGGCCGAATCGGCCGAGGTATGTCCGATTGCGACCACCACGCCGCTGCGAGTAACACGGTCGATGAACGCCGGCGACTGGTCGAACTCGACCGACATGGTGTGCAGCCGAATGCGTCCGCCGGCCGCCTCCTGCAAGCGCTGGAACTCATCCCAATCGGGCGGACGGCAATGTTCCAGCGGATGCGCGCCGCGCGGGCCGTCTTCCTTCGACAGATACGGGCCTTCGACGGGAATCCCGGCCATTCGTCGCGACAGGGCGCTCGACGACTCGCACGCCGCGGCAATAGTCTCCAGCGAATGCCGCAACACCTCGAAACTCTGCGTGAATAAAGTGGGACAGCACCGCACGAGCCCAAATGCATCGTACGCCCGGATGATTTCGGCCGCCTTCTGGGGCGTCAAATCCCCAGAACTGAACTCCTGGCCCCCGTAACCGTTGATTTGGATATCGATCAACCCCGGCGCGACGAAGGGCAATCGCTCGGATTCCTCCGTGTCGACCTGCACCGGGCTCACCTGCGAAACCTTGTCGCCCGCGATCTGGACGCGGACCGTCTCGCCGGTATCATAGCGTTTGCCGAATAGCTGCATCGTAAACCTCCATGCCTACTGTAGCCGATCCGTGCGGCGAATAGAAGAGCGCGAAGTTTTGTCGCCAAAGGCGCCAAGTTTGTCCTTAGCGGCCGCAACCAAACAGGATGTTGATCGGAGCCGGGCCGCCCCGGCCCGGCTCGAAGATGCGCGCAACTTGCGCGCATGTTGTGATGTAAAACTATAAACCATTCGCTGCACTTGACGTCGCCGACTGCAAGGGTGGATACTGATGTCGTGGTTGGATGGGTCTGCCACGCGGGCGAACCTGGACGTTGGCCTGCCTGGGACTGGGCGGATGTTGTGGCAAGGGGCAACCGATGTAACATTGTCGAAGTTGTTGATGTGGTGACCTCCGGATACGACCAGGAGAATAAGATGCACGCCTTCTTTATTGAGACGTCAGTCAAGAAAAACAAGAAGCTGGAGCTGAGCGATCTGCCCTTCCAAGAAGGGGACCGGGTTGGAGTCGTTGTGCTGAAGCTCTCCGCGACTCCCGGTGGTAGCCAGTATCCGTTGCGGGGGACTCCGATCAAGTACGAGAATCCGACAGAGCCCGTCGCACAACAGGACTAAACGGAAAACGGGACAGGTCCGATATTGGCAGGTTTTCTCCATCAGGTACGTCAGGCTGTTGCCCGACAGTCCAAGGCCTACTTCTGCAATGTGCGCAACAATACGGACGTTATCATCTCGTTTACCGCTACCAGTCGACTGGCCAAGATGTGTCTTGACACGCGGTATAACGCGAGTTATGCTCAAGGTGGATGAAGACTGCAATCTCAATTCCCGACGGCGTGTTTCAGGCTGCGGAACGGCTGGCTCGGCGACTTCGAGTGAGTCGAAGTGAGTTGTACGCCAAGGCGGTATCCGTCTTCGTTCAGCAGCACGACGAGACACGGATCACGGACCGCCTGGACGAGGTCTATGCGGTAGAGGATGCGTCGGTCGATTCGCTCGTAAGCCGCTTACAGGCCTTGTCCATTCAGCCGGAGGAGTGGTGATGACCCGGGGGGAGATATGGTGGGCATCACTCCCCGAGCCGGCCGGCTCCGAGCCAGGATACAGACGCCCGGTGGTCATCGTGCAGTCCGACGCCTTCAACAGAAGTCGGATTCGCACGGTCGTCGTCGTCGCCCTAACCTCGAACCTTCAACTGGCTGCCGCGCCCGGCAACGTTCTTCTGGGGAAACGCGACACCGACCTGCCGAGAGATTCGGTCGCAAACGTCTCCCAAGTCGTCACCCTCGACCGTTCGGTGCTTACCGAGAGGGTGACAATGCTCAGCGACAATCTACTTAAGGAAGTAGAAAGCGGCCTGCGGTTGGTCCTCGGGCTATGAAGAACCGGCCGGGACGGGTCAGTCATCCGAGTAGAAGGGCGGATAGCGGTAGTATGATTCGAGTATCAGCGTGGCAACCGCCGTCGAGTAGAGGCGGCCGCCGTGGCGGTTGCGACCATTGCCGGGCATAAACCAACTGCCGGCCTCGTGGTCTGCGTGGCTTTGTTCGGCGATCAGGGAGTCGCGGACGACGGGGTTCCACTTCTGCCAGGCGGGCCCACCGAAATTCATCATAAGCAGCGTATTGCGGTATTTGGCGAAGAGGTCTGCCCTTCGCCCAGGCTCGCGGTCGCCGAGCGTTTGGACGAATTCCACAATCTGCGAGTCGTCACGCGGGCATCCCAGGAGCATCCGACAGAACAGCGCGACGCTTGTGGACTGCGAATCGGGGTGGAAGTTCGGCTGACGGCTATACGCTTTCTTGTCTTGGCTCTGAAGTGAATCGAGGAACCGGTCGACTGCCTCGGTGGTTTTGGCCGGTACTTTCAGGTCTGCCCATTTGGCCGTTTCCAGCGCCATCAGGTTCCACCCTGTAGCCGAGATGCCGCTGGGCTCGCCCCGCTCGCCTTCGCGTAGTTTGGGTCTCCAGGACCAGCCGCCGTCGTCCTGCTGTGTGGCTACAATGAAGTTGACGGCGGCCTGGGCAGCGAGCCGAGCGGTTCGGTCGCGGTCGTCGAAGCTGGCCTCGCAAAGTGCCATGGTGCCCAGGGCATGGGAGGGCATCTGATGGGCTCTTGGCTCGTACAGAGTGGCGACCGTGGGGCTTAACGCCACCATTCGCTTCTTGAGAAACTGAACGGCCGTGAAGACGTTCTTTCGGTACTTGCCGCCTCGCGGCCGTTCGCCGGCGCCAAGAAAGGGAAGCAGGGCCAAGGCGGTTGCAGAGTTCGGCGCTTCTTCCATGTCGCCCGGGTTGCGGCATCTCCCTTTGCAGCGCGGCCCGTCGTGGTTGAAGTTCCAACTGCCGTCGGGTCTTTGGTGATTGGCGAGCCACTCGAGGGCGAGTTGGACTGCCGTTTCGCTGGTTTGGGTACCACCCAGAGCCTTCAACAAGGCAGACTTGGCCGGTTCCTCGCGACACTTCAGGTCGTCCACCTCGACAGCTTCGTCGATCAAGGAAAACATCTCTTCTATCAGCAGTTTCTTGCCCGACGGCGAATGGGTTGCCTTGACAGCCGTATCGAGCACGGCGGCCTTCGCTTCCGGCACGCTAATGTCGAACCGCCGGCCCATCTCCTCGACGGCGGCCAGCGCGGTGTCGGCATCGCCGGTTTCGGCCGCCATGTCGCGAGCCATCCGCAACAACACGTAGGCCGCCGCGGGATTGTCCTCGGTCGCCACGCCCTTGTCGAAAAGCTTCTTGATTAGCTCGGCTTTCTTCGACGGCTTGGCGGCCGCCTCAAAATCGGCCTTGAATACCTCGGTCTTGATTAGTTGGACAGCGCCACTTTGCTTGATGATAGCATCGCTAAGTCGTTTCGTATATTGGTGTTAGGGGCGGATGCTGAAGTTACGGTTGCAGTAGGGGCGTAAAAAGACGATCCTCCGCGTTTTG
>JAUWJC010000438.1 GCA_030607895.1 Pirellulales bacterium | reverse complement strand
GAAGAACTAACAAGAACGTGGGTCTCGTACCTCGACCCACCCTACTGACAACTGACAACTGATAACTAATTATGACCAAGGCAGCCGAACTTCGCCAGATGAGCGACGAGCAGTTGGACCTGACGCTCAAGGAGACTACGGAGCAGTTGTTCCGGCTGCGGCTGCAAGCGCAGAGCGAGCGGCTGGATGCACCGAGCGAGTTGCGAAAGCAGCGCCGGTTGATCGCCCGGATCAGGACAATCCAGAGCGAGCGAGCAAAAGTGGCGGCCAATGCCGAAGTGGAAGAAGCCGAAAAGATAGAGGCAGTCGAAAGCTAAAACGACGGGTGAGTGAAGGAATTTAACGATGCCGAAAACAGTTGCGGTTGGCGTGGTAACCGGCGACCGGATGGCCAAGACCCGGCGGGTGGAAATTTCCCGGCTGGTCAAGCACCCCAAGTACGGAAAGTACCTGCGGCGGCGGACCGTCTGCTACGTCCACGACGAGAATAACGAATCGGCCCGGGGCGACACCGTGGAAATCGTCGAGTGCCGTCCGCGATCGAAGATGAAGCGTTGGGAGTTGGTACGGGTAACGGCCAAAAGCCGCTTGATCGACGTGGCGGCAATGCGTGCGGCGGTCAAGGCCGAAGAATTGGGCGAGGCCGGCAACAACTAAACCGCAAGGAACAGGCGCCGTCCATTACATCATGGAACGAAAACGCCATCTTCAACCGCGCAGCGTGTAGAAAACCGTGTAGAAAACCATGATCCAAATGCAAACCCGACTCAACGTGGCCGACAACACCGGGGCCAGGGAATTGATGTGCATTAAGGTGTTGGGTGGTACTCGCCGCCGGTGCGCCGGCGTCGGAGATATCGTGGTTTGCAGCGTGAAAAGCGTGATTCCGGGCAGCGACATAAAGAAAGGGACGGTGCTTCGGGCGGTAATCGTCCGCTGCCGGCAACCCTCCCGCCGTGCCGACGGAAGCTATGTCCGCTTCGACAGCAACGCCGCGGTAATCATCGATAACGAAAAAAACCCTCGCGGTACCCGTATTTTCGGCGCCGTCGCCCGCGAACTGCGCGAACGGAACTTCATGAAAATTGTCAGCCTCGCCAGCGAGGTGATTTGATGCATATTCGAGTTGACGATACGGTAGAAGTGATCGCCGGCGATGACCGGGGTACGCGCGGCAAGGTGCTCAACGTGGACCGCGCTGCCGGAAAGATAATGGTGGAGGGCGTGAACCGGGTGTACAAGCACGTACGCCGCAGCGAGCGCAATCCGCAAGGAGGCCGGCTCTCGATGGAGATGCCGGTCCAGGCGGCCAACGTGCTGCTGGTTTGCGAGGCTTGCGGGGCGGCCACCCGCACCGGCGCC
Source organism: Pirellulales bacterium (assembly GCA_030607895.1). Classification (GTDB taxonomy): domain Bacteria; phylum Planctomycetota; class Planctomycetia; order Pirellulales; family Thermoguttaceae; genus JAUWJC01. The sequence goes on along the minus strand of JAUWJC010000438.1, from coordinate 2,664 downwards.
CGGTATCTCGACGACGGCAGCAAAGAGCGCTTCTGCAAGAAGTGCGGAGCGGGCGTCGGCCAAATCGCTCCTCCAAAAGCCCGATACGCCAAACAGTAACCGCGAACGAAAATGACACCCCGATTACTCGAACGATACAATGACGAACTCCGGCCGGCCCTGGCCAAGAAACTGGGCCGTACCAACCGGCTTTCGCTACCCAGACTGGAGAAGATCGCAATCAACATGGGCGTGGGCGGCGCCACTAGCGAAAAGAAACTCATCGAGGAAGCCACCGACGCCTTGCGATTGATTTCCGGGCAGAAGCCGGTCGTCACGCTGGCCCGAAAATCCGTCGCCGGGTTCCGGCTCCGCGAGGGACAGGCCATCGGCTGCAAGGTGACGCTCCGCGGACGGCGGATGTACGAATTCCTGGACCGGCTGATTTCGCTGGCGTTGCCGCGGGTGCGTGACTTTCGCGGCCTCAACCCGATGGCGTTCGACGGCCACGGGAATTACAACCTGGGACTGACCGAACAGTTGGTCTTCCCCGAGTTGAACCCGGATAAATACACCCATACCCAGGGAATGAATATTACGATTGTTACCAGTACCGACCGCAACGAGGAAGGCCGCGAGTTGCTTGCGGGATTCGGGATGCCGTTTCGGACAGACGAGTCGCCGGCATCTGGCAGTAAGTAGGGATTTAGGTGTTTAGGGATTTAGGGATTTAGGGATTTAGGGTTGTGAAGCCGCAAGCGGTTCGTCCCACACCCCTAACAGACTAACCCCCCAAGGGGACTTAACTACATGGCAAGCAAAGCGAAAATCGTCAAAGCACTTCGCACCCCGAAGTATTCCAGTCGTAGCGAGCGGCGTTGTCAGCTTTGTGGCCGGCCGCGGGCCGTGTATCGCAAGTTTGGGATCTGCCGGATCTGCTTCCGCAATCTGGCAGATGAAGGACTGATTCCTGGCGTGAAGAAGGCGAGTTGGTAAAGGGACCCCAAGTATCATGATGACCGACCCCATCGCCGACATGTTGACCCGTCTCCGCAACGCGGTGCGCGTCGAGAAATCGCACGTGGAAATGTCGCTGTCGAAGGTCAAGCGAGGCGTGGCCGAAGTGCTCAAGCGCGAAGGCTACATCTGGGATTGGGAAGAAATCTCTGGTAAGCCGACGGACGGGCTTCGTGTCCACCTGAAATACGGCCCCAACGGCGAGCGGGTGATTCGCCGTATCCGCCGCGTCAGCAGGCCGGGACGCCGAGTATACAGCGGCGCCGCCAAATTGAAGCCGGTCTTGGGTGGCCTGGGAATCACCATCATTAGCACCAGCCGCGGCGTGATTAGCGATCGCGAGGCCCGACAACGAAACCTGGGGGGAGAAATCCTCTGCGAAGTCTGGTAAAGAGAGTCGAGAGTTGAGAGTCGAAAGTTGAGAGTTGAGAAGGGCCAACTGTAAAGGCAATCGAGAATGTCGCGTATCGGACAAAAACCGGTATCACTGCCCGACGGCGTGAAGGTCGGCATCGCCGATCGCACGATTACGGTCGAAGGCCCCCTGGGTAAGCTCCAGTGGGAGCACCGCCCCGAGATGTCCGTCAGTTACGACAAAAAAACCAACACCGTCAACGTTGCCCGGCACGACGACCAACGCCAAAGCCGGGCCCTGCACGGTTTGACCCGCGCCTTGATCCAGAATATGGTCACCGGCGTAAGCCAAGGTTACGAGCGGCGGTTGGAAATCATTGGCGTGGGTTACGTGGCGACGGTCCAGAACAACCAGTTGGAACTTCGGGTGGGCTACGCCAACGAACTGCAAAAGCCTATTCCGCCGGGACTAAACGTCGCCTGCCCCGATCAGCAACACATCGTCGTCCGGGGAATCGACAAGCAATTGGTCGGGCAATTTGCCGCCGAGGTCCGTGCGCTGCGCAAACCCGAACCGTACAAGGGAAAAGGTATACGTTACTACGGCGAGCAAGTCCGCCGTAAACAGGGTAAGGCCATGATTAAGTAGCCGTTGCCGGTGAGCACCGCGAAATGGCCATGTGAGCGAGACGAGACGTGAAACACGAAAATAAAATCGGCAGACAACGCCGGCGACGCGGCTATCGGGTTCGCAACCGCCTCAAACGCGACTCGACACGCCCGCGGCTTAGTGTCTTCCGCAGTCACAAGCACATCTACGCACAGATCGTCGACGACGAGGCCGGAAGAACCGTGGTGGCCGCCAGCACGCTCGACCGGCAGGTCCGCGGGCAGTTGCCCTATGGAGGAAACAAGGCAGCGGCCGAAGCAGTAGGTCGGGTGATTGCCGAGCGGGCGCTGGAGGCCGGCATCAAACAAGCAACATTCGACCGGCGCGAGTACAGATACCACGGCCGCGTGGCTATCCTGGCCGATGCGGCCCGAGACGCCGGCTTGGACCTGGGAAAGAAGAAACCCAAACCCGAAAAGGCGCCCAAGGAAAAAAGCAAGGGTAAGAAACCATCGGCAAAAAAGAAGAAAGAATCGAAAGAGGGACCGAAGTCCAAAAAGAAGAAGTAGTCGCCGAGGATCACTGACCACTATCCACTATCCACTATCCACTATCCACTATCCACTATCCACTATCGCCTATCCACTATCCACGATCCACTATTCTAGCCATCGCGGGAGATTCAACGCGTGGGGACCTGATCG
>JAUWJC010000254.1 GCA_030607895.1 Pirellulales bacterium | reverse complement strand
TATACTCAACGCGGTCACAAACTGCGGTTTTGGAATGGAGTTATCAGTTATCAGTTATCAGTTTTCAGTTATCAGTCTGAATACTCACAAGAGCCGCTGTTTCCAATCTCCGACTACTGACTACTGATAACTGACTACTGATAACTGACTACTGACAACTACGTCGCAAAACCGCAATCTATGGCCGCGTCGAGTATATGGTCAACGGCAAGCCGGCCAGGTGGAAGTGCATCGCCCGGCTGGGTGAACCGGCGATCGAGATTCTCACTCCGCAAGCCGACGGTGCCCAGGTGCAGGTCCGCTGGCAGGGCGATCCACCGGTCGCGGCGAAGTATCCGGCCGTTGTCGGCAGCGGGGAAACGTTTACCGCCGAATTCGCTCCCGGGCGGCTCGTCGAAGTGAAAGACCCGCAGACCGCACTGAAGGACATTTCCAAACAGGCGAATTCGTTCAAAGCGACAGCGGCCGGACTTGCCGGACACCGCACGGCCTTTGCCCGGGTCGAGCAAGGCGAGTTATCCTGGTGGGTGCCGATTGTGTTGGAGATTCGCCCGCCGTTTGAGATTGTCACCCCGGCGGTTGACTGGAAAGCCGGCACTATCGAGTTCGCCGTGCGCAACAACACCAGCGGCAAGCTGGCCGGCTCGGCGCAGGTTGCCTCCGGTGCGGTCCGCACGGCAGTCCCGCTGAAGGTCGAGCCCCGGTCGCTATCGGCGGCCGTTCACGTTCCGGCCAAGGGGCTGGTGCCGGGTACGAATCCAATCGTGGTCGATCCGGGCGGCGGTCGAACGGCGAGCGGCGTGGTTGTCGATTGGCACTGCCCGGCCGGGCGGCTGGTCAAATCCTTCGAGTGCGTCGATTTGAGCAAGAGCTTCAACGACCGGGTAACGCGGATTTTCCAGAACGAGTACCGCTCGCCCCGCTCGCCCTACTGCTCGTTGCAAATACCGCTTCACGGTTTCGGCGATTGGTGCTACGGGGGGCGAACGAAGGCTCCGCTGATTGACGATTCCGCGTTGCGGGCGGCGGCGGGCAAACAGGGCCGGTTCGTCAGCCCCCAGGGCGTTCCCTTTGCCACACCCGGCCCGGGCGATCGGCCAAACGTGCTGTTTACTTCGCAGTGGGACAACTATCCGGAAAAGGCCGTCGTTCCGCTTTCCGGGCAGGCGCGGCACATTTACTTCCTGGTGGCCGGCTCGACGCATCCGATGCAGTCGCAATTGGATAACGGTGAAATCGTGGTCAGCTACGCCGACGGCCAGACCGAGCGATTGCCGCTTCACAATCCATCGACCTGGTGGCCGATCGAGCGCGACTACCAGTTGGAAATCGACGGTTTTTGCATTCCGCGGCCGTACCCGCCACGAATCGACCTCGGCTCGGGCCGGGCCGGGCCACGCTGCTTGACCTGCCTTTGAATCCGGACCGCCAGTTGAAATCGCTTACCGTCCGCTGCCTGGCCAACGAAGTGGTCGTCGGGCTGATGTCGGCGACCTTGCTGCGGCCGTAGTTCAGCAAACCTGCAACAGCCTTGCCGCGATTGAGAAGAAGCAATCGTTCGATAGAACAAGGAGAACAGACCAATGAAAATGATCGTATGTCTTGCCGGGTTCTTGTTGGGGCTGGCTGCCGTGCCTGCACTGTCGGGCGAGTTCTACGTCGCACCGGGAGGCAGCGACACCGGCGCGGGAACGAAAGACAAGCCGTTTGCCACCCTTGCCCGCGCCCGTGATGCGGTTCGCCAGGCAAAGGCGAAGCTGAAAGAGCCGATGAAGGTCTTGCTCCGCGGCGGCACCTATTACATCCAGGAGCCGGTGGTCTTCGGCCCGGAGGATTCGCCCGCGGCCGACTGCCCGGTTATCTACGAGGCCTATCCGGGCGAGAAGCCGGTGATTAGCGGCGGCCGGTTGATTACCGGCTGGAAGCGCGGCGAGGGCGAATCGTGGACGGCGGAAATCCCCGCCGTGAAGGAAGGCAAGTGGTACTTCCGCCAGCTCTTTGTCAACGGCAAGCGCCGTGGGCGGGCCCGACTGCCGCGGCAGGGCCTCTACAAAATCGCGGCCGGCGCAGATCCACCAAAGCGAGCGTTCAAGTTCAAGCCCGGAGAAATCAATCCCAAGTGGCGCAATCTCAACGACGTGGAGGTCGTGCTCCTGCAGTTCTGGACCGAGGGACGGCTGCGGATCGAATCGATCGACGAGCCGGCCAACACCGTGAAGTTCACCGGGCAGGCTTTTCGGCCAACAAGTTGGAACTGCGGTTGGTACGTGGAGAATGTCTACGAGGGCCTCACGCAGCCGGGCCGATGGTACCTGGACCGGCAGACAGGTGTCCTGTACTACTGGCCGCTGCCCGGCGAGAAGATGGAGCAACTGGAAGTCATCGCCCCGGTGGCCAGGCACTGGATCCGCCTGGAGGGAGACTACAAAACCGGCAAACTGGTCGAACACATCACTTTCCGTTGACTGACCTTCCAGTACACCAGTTGGAGCTTGGACAAAAAGCTGGGCTACAGCTATCCCCAGGCGGCGATCGAGTTGACGCCGGGTGAACTGCTTTGGGCAGGCTATCCCAAGGAGGGACTGACTACTCCGCAATCCCAGATCGAAGTCCCTGCGGGGATCTACGCCGTGGGGGCTCATCACATCCGCTTCGAAGACAACGAAATCGCCCACACGGGCGCCTGGGGTATTGACCTGGCGCTGGGGTGCCACGCCAACGCGATCGTGGGCAACTACATCCACGACATGGGTGCCGGCGGTGTCCGCATCGGCAGCCCGAGCACGACCTTCAACGACGCGGAAGAATCCCGCTGCACGACTATCAGCGACAATACCCTCCGCGACGGCTGCGCGGTCTACCTGGGCTCGCCGGGCATCTGGACGGGGATGAGCAGCGGCAACCGGATTGCGCACAACGATATCTCGGGCAAGTGGCAGTGGGCCATCTCCGCTGGCTTTCAGTGGGGCTACATGCCGCCGCAAAACGCCCGCGACAATATCATCGAGTACAACCGCTGCCACCGCGTCCGCAACTCGCCGCTGGGTACGCACGCCGTTATCTACCTGCTGGGGGTTCAGCCGGGAACCACCGTCTGACACAACCACATTCACCACTGCGACGGCGCGCATGGAATCTGCCTGGACAACAGTTCGGCAGGCATTGTGGTTGAATACAATGTTGTGCATCATGGGCAGAGAGGCTCGCTGGTTTTCAACCACAACGACCTCGGCAATATCATCCAGAACAACATCTTCGCCTTTGCCCGCAGCGGGCAGATGTTCCGCTATGGAGATACGGGAGAACTCGACCAGACTGGCGTACTGTACCGCAACATTTTCTACTGGAAAGACGACAAGCTCTTCAGCCGGGACGCCTGGCCGAACTACGACATCGTGATGGATTACAATCTCTACTACGATGCCGGCGGCCGGCCGGTCAAGTTTCTCACGTTCACCTTTCAACAGTGGAAGGAGAAGGGTCTGGACAAGCACTCGATCATTGCCGATCCGTTGTTTGCCGACCCCGACAAGGGCGATTTCTCGCTCAAGCCCGAATCGCCGGCTTTCAAACTGGGTTTCAAGCCGATCGACCTGAGCGGCGTCGGCCCGCGCCTCCGGCCGGGCTCCCCGTCCCCAAAGTGACGCCGAAAGAAGCAAAAGGAGCAGTGCCATGTACGATATGCTATCGACCGCGGTTTGTTGTGCGGTAGTGTCGGCGGTAGTGTGCGCGCAAGGTGCTGATACGGAATCCGTCAACCGCCACGCTCTTCTTGTGCCCGGCCGGTTTATCCAGATACCAGGTCCCAACCCGATCCTTGTGCCGGGCGGCAGCGAAGCTTGGGATGACGGAGTGGCTCTTCCGTTTCTGGGTGCAAGAGCGAGCCGCCGGGTTTATCCCGGCGCTCGACTGGCGCGGGGATGAACCCCGCGACTCGCTGGTTACCGACAAAGCCACTAAATCTCACTCATCAGCTTGTCGAACTCGTCGACCGGCACCGCGGGCAGGGTGGAGAACATGATTCCGGTGAGCTTGGTCAGGGCCACGGAGGCTTTCATTGCCTGCCCTACGTCCGGGAAGTCGACGATGCATAGCAGATCGGCATCTCCGAGGGTTGCATAGATCTGCTGAACTTCGCCGTCGAACTGCTTTACCAACTCGATCGCCTGCTTCGTGCGCGGCGCGCTCATCCCCTTGAGGGCCTCGGATGAGTACTTGCCGAAAATTACAAACGTAGCCATGGGAAACCTCCCTATTGAGTAAACTGCCTGGGACTCAGGCTGCCAGGATTGCGAAGCCGCAAGCGGTTCATCCCGCATCCCTAAATCCCTAAACCCCTAAACCTGTAAACAGTTACGTTTCTCGAATACGGGGGACGATGTGTCAAGGGGGGCAGCCTCCCGTTGGTCGCCCTCCTCCACTTGTCGGTGAGAAGAGATCTACAGATCGTCCAGGCCGGTGAAGCTGGTTATCAACGCGCGAAGCTTGCGGCGCAGCACCGAGTAACTGAAAAACGCCTTACCCAACTCGTAGTTGTAGTCGACTATCCCCTTGCGATATTTTTCGTCGGAAATTACCTTGCGGACCTGCTCCAAAACGCCGCGGGTAAGGAAACCGTTCATGGTAACTACCTTGAAACCCTTAGGCTCGATATCCGAGATAAAGATTGCGTACCGGTTGACCAGCACGGGTTTGCGGTAGTAGAAGGCTTCCAAGAGCGCATTGCCAAAGCCTTCGTAAAGGCTGGGGTACGTGATCAGATCGGCCTGGGCATATACATCGTCCAAAAGCGCGGTAACCGGTGCTCCGTTCGATTGGTACGGAACGTCGGAGGTCACGTGCGTGTGGACAAAACGGAGGTCAACGCCCGACTGCTCGGCCAACTCCGTCAGCGCGTCGCGGTACTCCAGCCCCTCGTCGCCCGACTCGTGAGAAACCACCAACTTGCACTTGGGGTTCTTCAACTGCGAAACCAATGCGATCGAATGCTCGATTCCCTTTCGCGGCACCACCCGGGTGGGCTGAAGGAGCATGATGTCGTCCGGCTCCAACCCGATCTCCTTGCGGAAGTCCGAGTCACCGGAATTCTCGGGTGGCGGTTCCTCGAAGTTCAACACGTTGGGCACCATGATCGAAGAAGACCCTTCTCGCCAAGAAAGGTTTTGCTGGGCGAAGGTGTTGATCGTCACGTGCTGAATCGACGGCAGACTGGGTGGAAAGGCCATGGCAAGAAAGTCACCCACCGCGTTGACCGAAAATCGGGCCCGCTCCCAATAGAAATCGTGGTGATGTGCAATTGTGGGAATTTTCGTCTCGGCAATGAAGTGCGTTATCGCCACCCCCAAAGGTATGTGCATCGGAATGCACAGCGCGTTCTCCACTATCAGTATTTCGATGGAGAACTTCTTCACGAACTCGTAGAGGCTTGCCTTCAGACGATCGGCCATTTCGTAGATTTTCCGGGTCAACTCCGGCGTCCGCTGGTGTGTGCCGAAGGCGTGCTCGTTGATCCAGACGTTGTCCCGATCGTAGAAATAAGCCTCCGGAACCAACATGCTGACTGTCGGGTCGCGGTCCAGTTTGCCGGCATACCAGTGGCTTACGTGCTGGTGGTCCCAGAGGATCCGGGCCCATTTGGCGCTTTCCAGAGTCACGCCGTCCGTGCCGGAGAAACGAGTCGATACGAAGCCGATGTTACAGGGCACTTGCCTACCGCCTGTTGAGCAATCCGGGAAATCTACCTTAAAAGAGAATCGGCCAACAGAGCCGGTTCCTGAAATGCTCCTGCCAAAGGAACTGAAGGTGGGAGTGCATTTTCACTGGCAACGGCACCATCTATACAATAATACACTCCTGCAACTGGCTCAACTGCGTCAACACCCGCTCGGGCGTGATTTCGGCCACGCGGGGGTCCTCTTTGCGAAGCCGCAGGCTCCGGGCGTCACCGGCAAACAAGGCGGTGCGAAACCCCAACGTGCCGGCCGGCAGGATGTCGTTGAGCATGTCGTTTCCCACATATAACACCCGAGGCGGCTCGATTCCCCGCCCCAACAACGTCTCGGCCGCCATGCCGAACAGCGCCAAGCCCGGCTTGGCTCGGCCGTGCTGGTACGAGTAGAACTGCAATTGCGGGTCGAATCCGCAGGTCTCCGGGCCGGCGCCCAGCAAAGCGGGAAACAGCTCGGGAGTATAGAACTGGGCGTTGCTGATAATACCCAACAGGAGGCCCTTTTGCCGCAAATCGGCCAGACACTCTTTCACGCCCGGCATCGGCCAGACGGGGTTCGTGCGGGCTTCGTATTCCAGCGACAGCCGCCTGAGATCGGTCTTCGGACACTTTGGCAGTTCGACCACCCCGCAACGTGCCAACTCGGCCAGAACGGACCGCCAGACCTCGATAATATCGACCTCCGGATACTCGATGCCCTGCTTACGCGACTGGG
>JAUWJC010000144.1 GCA_030607895.1 Pirellulales bacterium | reverse complement strand
CCCTTCAAGCAAGCGATGCGGTAACCCGGTACAGGATCCAATCGCTACGGTTTCCGACGATTGGCAGTCATTGAGCATCTCCTGCAAGCATTCGAAATCCACCGGCAACGGCAGACACTTTTGCACGCCTTCAGCCGCCGATTCCCGCAACTCGGACGGGCAGTCGGGCCCCACCAGGCCAAAAATCGGGGCCGCGCTGACTGCCTGCTGTAGCTGCGTGAAGAATGTCTGGGCCGAGAAACCATTGAGCGTTTCAGGGCACAGCTGAGCCAATGCCGCCCGGACCGGAACGGCCTCCAGACGCGAACGAGCAGCCTTTAGCGAATCGGCCACCACTAACTCGAATCGGCCCGAGAGCCGCGATTGCACCTCTTCCAGGAGCCTTGTGTCTTGGCTGAGAACGAAAAGACCAGGAGCCATTCGTCTATTCTCCTTTCTATTTCGACTGTTTGATTTGTGTAGGGTGGGCATTGCCCACCACAAGATGTTTACACTCGGTCCCAAGCTCTGCTTGGGACCACACCGCATCGTAATGCTGGAGAATAGCGGGTTCCCAAGCAGAGCTTGGGAACCAGGTTAACGGGCCCGACGACCGATTCACTCGGTTCTTTGGTTTCCAGTGGGCACCGGTCGGTGAGTACCGGCCGACAACCACTTTTCTCTCTCCGCCTTAGATTTTCTAGCCTAGTTAGACTTCTCATTTTCTCAAGCGCAAATCTGGGTTTGCAGTCAAAAAGGACGATAACGGGGCAGTGCAAAGGTATGTTTACAGGAATAAGCGGGATTTGCGTAGTATTCTGGGAAAGCTAGGCACTGCAAGGGGGCAAGGTCGGCCGTGCCTGTTGCACGGATCAGACTTGATTGACCGGTTGTTTCGGACCGATTCTGTACGAGGAACTGCCCCACAAAAGAACCGTAAATTAAGTAGACCAGTCGGAGGACCAGATCGATGCACGCCGTTTTTCTGACTCTGTTGGTGGTTACCAGTGGTGCGGACAAGCCCATCGAGGCTCCCGCGGATCAGGCTGCCACGGCCGCCGCGAACCAGCCCGTTGCGGCCACTGTCGAGGATGACGGCGGCGACTGCTACGACGACTGTGGGACAGCTTGCCGTGGCGGCCGTCGGCATCCGCTGGTTAGTTGGTTTTGTGACGTGCTCGGGCCGATGCCGCAGACCTGTTACGGTTCGCGGTTTGGCTGCTATCCGGGGTCCAGTCGTACGATTCACCGTTATCCGGCTTTCCACGGCTATTACTACCGCCATCCGTATAACTACCGCCACCTGTTCGATTATCCTTGGCATGCGTCCCCGCACGAACCGATGGGGTTCTTCGCCTACCAGCAGCAAGTCGTGGAGGAGGATGCGTGTAATAGTCCCTTCCAGGAGGAGCCGACGGAGGCCGAGCAACTCCAACTCGCCCCGCCCAAATCGGCAAACAGCGGCCAGGCCCGACGCCTCAGTCCCCCTCCGCTACGGACACTCCAGCGGTAGTCATCCAGGGCCGAAAAAGGGACCAGGTTTAATTTGCCGGAACGGCCCGGAGGGTGCTTCGCACAAATTAAACCTGGTCCCTTTTTCGCGCTGGATGGTCTTGTCCTTGACCAATGGCAGCCGGATGCGGAAAATGGCGGTTCGGTTGCGTCGTTGTCGGCTGTACTGCCGGTGATTTGAAACGGAAGACCCAGCAGATGCCCACCTGTCTGATTGGTCTGGGTGCGAATCTTGGTGATCGGCTTCAGACACTGGAAAAGGCGGTGGCGCGGCTCGCCGGAGATCCCAATCTGTTGTTGATCGGAAAGAGTCGTTGGCACACGACATCGCCGATCGGCGGTCCGGCTGGACAACCGACCTTTCTGAACGGGGCAATCACGCTGGAAACTTCGCTTGCGCCGCGGTCCGTGGCGGAGATTCTCTGGAGAATTGAGACCGAATTAGGCCGCAAGTCCTCAAAAACCGAGCGGACGGAGCGTTGGGGACCGCGTGCGATCGACCTCGATCTGCTCTTGTACGGTGAATTGACGCTTAAGACGCCGTCGCTCGTGTTACCCCACCCGAGAATGGCCTGGCGGCGTTTCGTGCTGGAGCCGGCGGGCGAAGTGGCCGCCGCCATGGTTCATCCAACCACCGGCTGGACTATCGCCCGACTGTTGGATAATCTCGACAGTACGGTTCCCTACGTGGCAATTGCCGGCCCGATCGGCGTTGGCAAGACGCTTCTGGCCCGGCGGTTGACCGAAACAGCGTCTGTTCGGGTTATCCGCGAAGAGGTCGGGCCGAAAAAGGGACCAGGTTTAATTTGCCGGAACGGCCCGGAGGGTGCTTCGCACAAATTAAACCTGGTCCCTTTTTCGGATCCGACTGGTCAAGCGTGGGCGACGGAGCTAGAATTCCTCGACCAGAGAGCCCGGTTGCTGGCGGCCGACAATCCCCAGTGGTCCGAAGCTGGGAGGCCGGCGGTCAGTGACTTCTGGTTCGATCAGTCGTTGGCTTTTGCCGGGGTATGGCTTTCAGCCGAGCAATTCGGCCGGTTCCAGCAAACGTGGGAGGCTGCCCGGTGCCACGTTGTCCGGCCCAGGCTAATCGTGCTGTTGGACGCGCCGAGTGAGCGGCTTGCCGAGCAGATTGCCCGGCGCGGCCGCCGCCCGGAAAGTCGGTTTACGGCAGAGCGACTGGAGCAGATTCGCCGGGCGATCCTTGCCCAGGCCGACAAGCCCGATCAGGGCCCCTTGCTGCGGCTGGCCGACGATGATCCCGATGATGATCCCAACGACATGCTTTGCGAAGCACGGGCGGCGATGGAGGCAATGTTGTAAATACGCTTGCCGCGCCGCGCATAAAGCCGCGACCGGTGGTCGCGTCAAAGCAGCCGGAAGAGGCGGCACGTTTTCCCCAGGCCGCGACCACCGGTCGCGGCTTTATAGGCAAGGGACAGATGAACGCAACACCCCCTCGGCCCAGACTGGTGAAAACGGTCGACGAACTTCGCGGGATACTCGACGGAGTCCGCCGCTCGGGCAGGAGAATCGGGCTGGTGCCGACGATGGGCGCGTTGCACGAAGGGCACTTGAGTCTGATCCGGGCGTCGAAGGCCGAGTATGACTACACGGTGGTTACCATTTTTGTCAACCCGAGCCAATTCGGGCTCGGCGAAGACCTGACTGAGTATCCTCGAACGCTCGACGCGGACATGGATGCCCTGACCGGTTGCGGAGCAGACCTTGTGCTCGCCCCGAGCGATGAGGAGGTGTATCGGCCGGGCCATGCCACTTGGGTCGAAGTCGGTGCGGGGGCCGAGCCGTTGGAAGGCCGACATCGGCCGGGCCACTTCCGCGGCGTCGCCACCGTTGTGCTGAAGCTGTTCAATATGGTGGGCGCCCAGGCGGCCTACTTCGGGCAGAAGGACTACCAGCAGGTATTGGTCATCAAACTGATGGTTGCCGACTTGGATCTGCCGATCGAGATACGCGTATGTCCGATCATTCGCGAGCCGGACGGTCTGGCCATGAGTTCGCGAAATGCCTGCTTGAGTCCCGACGCCCGGCAGCAGGCGTTGGTGCTCTGGAAGAGTCTCTGCCTGGCGGGCGAACTGGTCGAGCAAGGAGAGTGCGACACTCGGATTATCGCCGAGAGAATGCGCCAAACGATTGCGATGGCCAAGGATGCAAGAATAGACTACGTTGCCCTGGTGGATCCCGATACGCTCGAGCCGGTTGATCGAGTCGAGGGCCGGACCCTGGCGGCGGTGGCCGTCCATATCGAAAACACCCGACTGATAGATAACTGTCTGCTCAAAGCGGAAAGCTGAAACAAGAATCATTAGCGTTGTAAAGCCGCGACCAGTGGTCGCGGTATTGCCGAGCAGTGGGCCAACAACCGGAAAACCGCGACCACTGGTCGCGGCTTTACAATTAACAATTCCTGGACACTCTAATCATGCTGCAAACTCTGTTTTATATTCCCCAGGAGATTGCCGGCGTTGCGGTATTCGGGTTTGGCTTGTTACTGGCAGCTTGGGCATTGGGTAGTGTTCTTCTTCTGGCCTGGCTTGGCTGGCGGCAAGGATTCAACGCCGATACCTGGAGCTACGTGCCGCTGCTGGCACTGATTGGGGCGGCCGTTTGCTGGTTGCTGCCCGCGCTCTGCGAAAACGGCGGGTTGCCAATCCGCGGATACGGGGTGATGCTCTTGGCGGCGGTGGCCACGGCGACGGCCTTGCTGGTCTGGCGTGCGGTTCGCGTGGGGCTAAACGGCGAGATGATGTTCTCGCTGGTCTTCTGGGGATTCGTGCCCGGCATTATCGGCGCCCGGCTGTTCTACGTTATCGAATACTGGCCTTCGTTCCAACGACCCACGTTTGGTGCAACCCTGGCGGCCGCGGTTAACATTGCGCAAGGAGGTTTGGTCGTCTACGGTTCCTTGATTGGGGGAACGATCGGCCTGGTGGCGTTTATGCTCAAGCACAAGCTGCCGGTGCTGGCCACGCTGGACCTGCTCACGCCCAGCCTCGTGTTGGGCCTGGCGATTGGGCGAATTGGTTGCTTCCTGAACGGTTGCTGCTTCGGCGGGCCGTGCGATTTACCTTGGGCCGTTACCTTTCCCGCCGGAAGCCCGGCACATGTGCAACAGGTGCAACGCGGGCAGGCGTTTGTGGGCGGTTTGAAGCTGGCGGGCGGTCCGGGCGATCTGCCGGTGATTGGGGAAGTGGAGCCCGGCTCGGGCGCGGAGAAAGCGGACCTGGCGCCCAAACAGCAGATCGTCTCGATCAACGGGCAGTCGGTTCGCACGGTCGAGGAAGCCAGGCGATTCCTGATGTATCTTGACGAGCCGGGTACGCGCATTTCGATCGTGACCGGGGGCTCCGCCACGCCTCGGGATTGGACGGTTTCCGAGCCAAGCCGCAGTCTGCCTGTCCATCCGACGCAAATCTACAGCATGATCAACGCGCTGCTGCTGTGCCTGCTTTTCCTGACGTACGATCGCTTCCGCCGCCGCGACGGGGAACTGTTCGCCCTGTTGCTGACCATCTATCCCGTCACGCGGTTCGTGCTCGAGATCATTCGTACCGATGAGCGTCCGGTTTTCGGCACCGGCTTGACCATCTCGCAAAATGTAAGTCTCCTGATGCTACTCGGCGCCGCCGGGTTCTGGTTCTACATCCTTGGCCGACCGCCCGGAACCGCGTTTCTTGCGCAAAATGGCAAGAACTTGTGAAGTACGAAAAAGGGACCAGGTTTAATTTGTGCGAAGCACCCTCCGGGCCGTTCCGGCAAATTAAACCTGGTCCCTTTTTCGGCCCGGATTTTTGTTCTCTATTGACTTGTGGGCCGGCGTCGCTATACTCTTCGCCACTTCAGGCTCGGCTTCTGCCTTATTCTGACGCTACTTTTTGGCGACAATGCGATGTCCGTGCTGGATCCCGAACCGTTTGTCGATATCCACTGCCATCTCCTTCCCGGCATCGACGACGGCGCGGCCGATTGGGAGCAGTCACTGGCGATGGCCCGATTGGCGGAGGCCGACGGAATTTCGACAATCGTGGCAACACCTCACCAACTAGGTAATTACGGCCGGAATGATGGTCGCACAATCCGGACGCGGACTGCCCAGTTGCAGCAGTTTCTCGACCAACACGGCCTGCACTTGCGGGTACTGCCCGGGGCCGACGTGCGAATCGAACCCGATATGATCGGGAAAATCCGCGCCGGCGAAGTGCTCACGCTGGCAGATCGTGGGCGGTACGTGTTGTTGGAACTACCTCACGAGTTGTATCTGCCGCTGGACCGGTTGATTAACGGCCTGAGCAGGGCCGGTCTTGTCGGTATTCTTTCCCATCCGGAACGTAACCTGGGTATTTTGGGTAATGCGGGACTCGTCGGGCCATTGGTCGATGCCGGCTGTTTGATGCAGGTCACCGCAGGGAGTCTGGTCGGCATGTTCGGCCCCCAGGTCCAAAAACTAGCCGAACGACTGGTCATCGAAGGGTTGGTTCATTTCCTCGCCACGGATGCCCACAGTCCGAAATCGCGCCGCCCCTTGATGCGTCGGAGCTTTGACCGGGTGGTTGAACTGGCCGGATACGAGGCGGCCTGCGCACTGTGTTGCCGCAATCCGGCCTGCGTGGTTGCCGACGAAATCGTGACGCCCGGTCGCCACAAACCAAAACGCTCCGGCCTGATGCGTTGGCTCGGACGCCGCAAGGCAAGCTGATGCTCCAGACACGCTCGCGATTTTCCCGGCCGAAAAAGGGACCAGGTTTAATTTGCCGGAACGGCCCGGAGGGTGCTTCGCACAAATTAAACCTGGTCCCTTTTTCGGCCTTCCGTTCTCGATACTCTCTGGCGCTGGCCTTACTCCTGTCGACCACTGCGTGGCATATCGGCGGGGGCACCAGCCACGCCGCGGAAGGCTGGGTGGATTTCCGAGAGGCAGGCGCGTTTCGCTGTTGGGCCGATTTTCCGCTTGACGGGCTGGACGGCATGTTTGTCCATCTCAACCAACTGCAAGCCGATTTGGTGCGGACCCTCGGAATCCGCCCGGCAGGCGAGCCGATCGAACTCTACTTGCTGCGTGACTACTGGAGTTACCGCAAATACCTGAGCCGGCATCTTCCCCAAATACCATATCGGCGTGCTCTGTACATCAAGAAAAACGGGCGGGGAAGGGTATTTGCCTATCGGAGCCGCCAGTTCGAGATCGACGTACGGCACGAATGCACACATGCCTTGCTACATGCGGCGTTGCCGATGGTCCCTCTCTGGCTCGACGAAGGCCTGGCCGAGTATTTCGAGGTGGCCCCCCAGAAGCGGGCTTTCGACAACCCGCATCTGAAAAGCCTGCGTTGGAGCCTGTGTCTGGCAGTGGTGCCGCAACTGCAAAAGCTGGAGAAAAAAAGCGATCTTTCGGAAATGGGGCGAACAGAGTACCGCGATGCCTGGGCCTGGGTTCACTTCATGATTCACGGTCCGACCGAGGCCCACCGCGAGTTGGTCCGATTTCTGATTGACATCCAAGGCAACACCCCGCCTGGACTGCTAAGCGAGCGGCTTGACCGGCGGCTACCCGACGTGAGAGGGGCTTTCACGGCCCATTTCAAGACTTGGAAACGTTAAAGGCTTTTGCGGATTCTGCGGGTGAAGCAAAGTTTATCGAAAAACGAGACAATTCCGCCAGCTTTCCTACAGTTTCACCTTTTATCTGACCGAATAGGAGAACCGCGCTATCCCTACACAGCTATCCCTACACATTGGACAGGCGAGCCGTGTTGTTGGGTAGTTCAAGGGGTGGCAGACTGGCGGATACGCCAGGTTGTTTGAAGAACCACCTCCTACACACGTTTCCTGGAGATGGATGGGAAAAATGAAGAACACATCGGTCATTCAAATAGGGGCAGTGTGGCTTGCCGTGCTATGCTTCTGCTTCCCACAGGCAGTCCTGGCCGCGTCTCCGGTGGATAGCCGGTCACGGAACATAACCGACGTGGCGTTGCAGGATGGTGGGGTATTTATCGGTCGGGTGGTCGATGCCCAGGGCCGGGGCATGCCCGAACTGCCGGTCTCCTTCTCCGGCGACAACCAAACAGTCCGCACCACCAGAACCGACAGCAACGGTGACTTCGCCTTCCACCAGTTGCGTGGCGGGATATACCAGGTGGTGGCGGGTGGAAGCCACCGCACGTATCGTCTTTGGGCCCCCGGCACTGCCCCGCCCGCCTCGCAGCCGGTAGGCATGGTGGTTGCAGGCGAAACGGAAACGGTCCGCGGTCAATTTGGTGGCGGCGTCATACCCATGGTTGGTGGCGTCCTGCCTGCCTGCCTGCCAGCGACCCTGGCCAGTCCCGGCGTAATTGCCGCGATTACTGGTGTTGCCGCGTCGGTTCCAGTGTCGCTGCTTGCCGCTGGCGAGGTCCATAAGCCGAAATCCCCGTGATCGGGGTTTTCCCGAAGTCGGGTTTCGTGTAGTATCCGCCCTTCTTCTCCGATCCTGTTTTGGCTTTCTCGCGATCATTCGATCACAAGGACCTGTTTGATGAAACGCATGGGAATGTTGAGGGCGATGGCATTGTGCCTGGCCTGCCTGGGAATGCTCATTCCCACCCCGGTTCTTCACGCTGCGATCGGCCATACGGGCCACGTGAATCGGGCGGCCGGACAGCCTTCGGCCGTTGTGGACGTGGAACTACACAACGGCGGGATGTTGTTCGGCCAAGTACGCGACAGCCGTAGTGCCCCATTGCCGCAAACCCCCGTCTTCCTGATCCAGTCGAACCGCCCGGTCCGCAACACGATAACCGACCGGACCGGTGGTTTCTCTTTCGGAGAGTTGCGCGGCGGAACGTATCAAATCATATCGGGCCGAGCATGTGGGACTTACCGGCTCTGGGCGCCGAACACGGCGCCACCGTTGGCCCAGCCCGCCGTGCTGATCGCCGAACACGACGGAGTAGTACGCGGCCAGCCCGGGCCGATCGGCTATTGGCTCAGCAATCCCTGGGTGCTGGCAGCGCTGGTGGCCGTTGCGGTTGCCGTTCCCGTTGTTATTCATAACTCGCGCGAGCGCCGCGCGGTGGAATAACGTAAAACAACAGCCGTAACTGTTCACGGGACATTTCACGGTTGTGGCGGCAGGGGTTTAGGCGTTTAGGGGTACGCGATGTACCGCTTGCGGGCCTTGATCGTAACCTTGCGAAATGCCAGCAGAGCTAGCTTATTGAAAAGTATCCAGGCTTGGGTCTTCAATGGTTGTAGGAAGGCCGTTGAAGGAGGGCCAAGCCATGGATACCACGGTCAATT
>JAUWJC010000080.1 GCA_030607895.1 Pirellulales bacterium | reverse complement strand
ATGGCGGCAGTCACCAAAGGATGCACAACAAAAGCAAGGAGAGAAATTGCTGGGGCGGGGTCTACACCAAGACCGGCTAGGAACCGAGGTTTTGTAGGAGGCGACCCCCGTCGCCGACGGAACGTTGATTCGCGGACAATCGGCGACGGGAGTCGCCTCCTACAAAACCACAATTCTTGACCGCGTTGAGTATATCAGCTTCCTGGAACAGCGTTTTTTGCGGGGCTTCGGGCTCAAAGCTCAAAGCTGAAAGCTGAAAGCTGAAAGCTGATCGCTCGCAACCGACAGTTTTTCCACGCCGGGTTATGAGTCGCCTGCCGGAAATCCTCCCGCGGCGGGAATCCACTGGCCGTGGCTGGGCCGGTATTTCCCGCAGAATCGACCCGCCGCCAGGACAAAAAAACTTTTTCTCCTCCCAACACAGCCCGGCCCATTTGACAGCAAAGCTAGTACCGGTAAAATCAGTGCTCGTGTGATATCAATATAGGAACTAGGAACTGAGACGGT
Source organism: Pirellulales bacterium (assembly GCA_030607895.1). GTDB lineage: Bacteria > Planctomycetota > Planctomycetia > Pirellulales > Thermoguttaceae > JAUWJC01. The sequence goes on along the minus strand of JAUWJC010000080.1, from coordinate 11,022 downwards.
CGTTACCGTCGTAGTACGCGCAAGCTTTTCTCGCTTCGTTCCGCCTTCGACGGACGGGCGAAGCGACACTTGATAGTGTGGCCGAGGGGAGCGTTGCGCGCTGGGGATGGTCAGGAAGTGACCACGGACGATACGGAAATCGTGTCGGCTTTGCGCCGCGCGCTCGCCGACAGGGTCGGAAAAGAACGGTTCGAGTTGTGGTTCGGTGCAAGCATCCGACTCGATCTGGCCGATGGTGTATTGACTATCGGCACGCCCAGCCGGTTCTTTCTCGATTGGCTCCGCTCGAATTTCCGCCGCCAGATCGAAAGTGCATGCACCGCCGTGCTGGGTACCTGCCCGACGCTGGAGTTCGGCATCGATCCAACGTTGCCGGATCCGCACGCCGGCAACGCGGACGACAAGTGTCCGGCAAGGGCACCCTCCGCTGGGCTGAAGGTTGTTGGGGCGGAAAACCCACCCGATAAACCGGCAAAACGACAAGGCTCCAACGGATCAACCCGGCGGCGGTTTGCCGACTTCGAATCGTTTGTCACCGGCCAATCGAACCGGCTCGCGCGGGTGTCGGCCGAAATGGTCACCCAAAGTCCGGGCCAGTTCTCCCCGCTTCTGATTCACGGGCCAAGCGGCGTGGGCAAAACGCATCTGTTGGAAAGTGTCTGGACGGCCGTGCGTCGTGCCCGGTCCCAGACGACCGCCGTGTATCTGTCGGCCGAGCAGTTCACCAGTTTTTACGTCGAGGCGGTGCGTGGGAGCGGGCTACCCAGTTTCAGGCGCAAGTATCGCGGCGTGGGAATGCTGCTGATCGACGACTTGCAGTTCTTCCGCGGCAAGCGATCGACTCTGGTCGAGTTGCTCTACACGGTTGACACGCTTCTGCGTGCCGGGCGGCAGGTGGTTTTTGCGGCAGATCGGGCACCCTCCGAGCTGTCGGAATTGGGCCCCGAACTGACCACCCGGCTGGAAAGCGGCATGGTCTGCCGAATCGACTCGCCCGACTTCCCAACCCGGCTGGGTATCGTCGAGCAGATGGCCCGGCGGCTCAAGTTGAAGGTCCCCAAGAACGTCCAGCAGTTTGTCGCCTCGCGATTGACCGGCCACACGCGGGAGTTGTCCGGCGCCCTTTGCCGACTTCAAGCCACCAGCGAATCGCTCGATCAGCCGATTACGCCGGGGTTGGCCGAAGAGGCGCTGGCCGAGATGATCCGGCACAGCAGCCGGGCGCTAAGATTGCCCGACATCCAAAAGGCCGTCTGCGAAGTCTTCGGCTTGGACCCTTCCAGTTTGCAATCCGGCCGGAAAGCCAAGCGCGTGAGCCATCCGCGGATGCTGGCCATGTGGCTTGCCCGAAAACACACCCGGGCAGCGCTCAGCGAGATCGGCCACTTCTTCGGCCGCCGCAGCCACAGCACGGTCATTTCCGCCCAGCGGCGCGTGGACGGCTGGATTGCCACCAGCTCCAACGTCGAATTGCCCGACCAAAGCTGGAACGTCGACGACGCCATCCGCCAGGTAGAACGCCAGTTGCTGGCGGGTTGAAGTGTTCGTTCACGTGGTGCCCATTTTAGTTGTGGCCGCAAGCCACATTAAGATTTCGTTTCCTTGTACCTCAGCGCGGTGTAGATGTCTCGGGCGGAATGGACAACCTGAACAACTTGGATACCGTAACGCTTGGGACGGTACAAGATGACGTACTTGCCGGCGAGAGACATGCGCAGCCCTTCGGCCAAGTCATCGCGGGCCTTGCCCAAGAAAGGATGATCCGCAAGACCGCGGAATTTCTCGTAAAAGATCTGGCGAAGGCGACCAGCGGCGGGTGGGTTGTCCCGGGTTATGTACCGGTAGATGCTCTTGAGGTCTTGCCTTGCCTCTCGGGTGACGGTATAGCGACTCACTAGCTCTTCTTCTCTGTGGCAAGCTCCGAACAAACCTCGGCCTCAATATCATCGAAGAACTCGTTCAACGCTTCATCGTTTTCCAGTTCAATTCCTTCGCCACGGTCGAGACGGTCGAGTCGCGTCTTGAGATTCTGCTTGAACCCCTGAAAATCGGCATCGCGCTGCCGGAGTAGTTGCACCGCTTCGAGCAGCATTTCATCTTCGCTTCGGTAATTGCCTGCCGCAAGACCCTCTCGAACAAGCTGCTGAAGCTCGGGTGGAAACGGATAGCTCATGGTCTGGCACCTCCGACGCGGTTATCTATTTCATGATACCGCCGCGGGCAAATCCGGTCAACGCAGGCGCCTCCAGGTAGGCGGTTTACTCGTTCCGTTGGCAGCCTAGGCGAACTTCGTCATGCCGGGAATGGGGACCGGGTAGAGGCCGTCTTTCCCCAGTTTGACCGGTGGCTCCATGTCAAACGAGACGTTCTCGGGCAGCAACGACTCTTTCGAGTTCCAGGCCTGCTCCCAGGTGATCTTCTGGCCGGTGTAGGCTGCCATGCGACCGATGATACCCAGCATGGTGCTCTTGGCCATGTACGACCCGTTGTTGATCGGCTTGCCGGCCCGGACCGAGTCGAACAGTTCCTTCTGCTCGATGTCGGTCATGCTGCCCTTGGGGCCGTCGTACCGCCAGGTGGTTTCGCCTTCGATGCGGTGCCTGGTCACGTCGCAACGGCCCTTGGTACCCAGGATTTGGTCGGTCACTTCGTTGTAGCACCCGGTCTGGGCACGGCTGAACCCGAACACCTGAGTACCGTCGGCGTACTCCCAGACGACGGCCTGGTGATCGAACTGGTCGCCATGGACGGGCTCGAAGCTGGACGAGCGCCCGCCTACTCCAAAGGCGCAAACCGGCGGCTCTTCGCGCATTGCCCAGGCGGCCTTGTCCATGCTGTGGACCAGCGACTGGAGGATGTCGTCGCCCGAGAGCCAGCAGAAATGGTACCAGTTGCGGAACTGCCACTGCATTTCGGTCCAGCTTGGGTTGCGCTTTATGATACGGTAGGGAGTCCGCATGTACGATTCACGGATAGCGACGATCTCGCCGATTGCCCCGTCGAGGATCCGCTTCATCGTTTCCCGCACGCCCGGGTGGTACCGCCAGCAAAGCCCCGAGACGACGCCGAGGCCCTTCTTCTTGGCTTCCTCGCAAGCAGCTTGGGTCATGCGCACTCCCGGCCCGTCGACACCGTGCGGCTTCTCGACGAAGACGTGCTTGCCGGCGTCGACTGCGGCCTTCATGTACACTGGGTGAAAGGCCGAGGCGCAGGCGATCAGCACCACGTCCACGTCGCTTTCGATCACCTTGCGGTAGGCGTCCAGCCCGGCGAAGCAGTGGTCGTCGTCAACCGCCACCTGGTCGGGCTTAATTTTCTTGAGCCGATCGCGGCTGCCGCGGACCTTATCCTCGAAGACGTCGGCCATGGCCACCAGGACGTTTTTTTTGTGGCCGTTCATGGCGTTGCCGGCCGCACCGCTACCCCGGCCGCCGCAGCCTATCAGGCCGAACTTGAGCGTGTCGTCGCCGGTGGCGTGGGCGGAACGCCCGATGGCCAGGCTACCCGCCAGGCTGCCGACCGTTGCCGCGCCGAACGCGGCAGTCGAGGTCTTCAGGAAATCGCGCCGCGACGGACGTGGTGTTAATCGAATGTCGTTTGAGGTTGGCATGGTGAATCCCTCGGGTTGATAGTGGGGTGTCTAGTATCTTGGTTCACGTACAGTCAAACCGTTTAGCCCCGACGGCCACGTCGGGTGCCGCGCCACGTGGCCGCGGCGGCTAAACAGAACTACGTGTACTGCCGCACATGGCGCTCCAATCATACGAACTTCGTTACGCCCGGCGTGGCAATTGGGTATGTGCCGTCGGCGTTTGGCATGATCGGCGGGGTGGCGTCCCAATTGTACTTCTTCGGCGAGAGGTCCTCCTTGGAGTTGATTGCCTGCTCCCAGGTGATTGCCTTGCCGGTGTAGGTTACCATGCGACCGAGGATAGCCAGCATGGTGCTTCGGGCCATGAAGAGTCCATGGTTGACGGGTTTGCCGGCGCGGATGGCGTGGAATAGTGCTTCGTGCTCTGCGACGTACTTGTTGCCCTTGGGCCCCTTGTATCGCCAGTTGGTTTCGCCCTCGATGCGTCCCTTCATCAGGTTGGCGCGGCCCTTGGATCCCAACACGTGGTCGGAAACATCGTTGTAGCAGCCGGCCTGGCGGCGGCAGCAGGAGAAGACTCGCACTGCGTCGGCACATTCGTAAACCACGGCGTGGTGGTCGAAGATATTGCCTATGGCGTTCTCGGAGTGGACTTGCCGGCCGCCCGTCCCCCAGGCGCGCTCGGGCGGTTTGTCGCCTAGTATCCAGGCCGCCTTGTCCAGGCTATGCACGTGCTGCTCCACGTTATGGGCGCCGGAAAGCCAGGTGAAGGGGTACCAGTTGCGCATCTGGTACTCCATTTCGGTCCACTCTGGCTTACGGACCTTGTTGCGGAACCAGGGCGGGCCGCAATTGTAGGGCGTCTGGATGGCGATCACCTCGCCCACGGCTCCGTCTTGCACCCGCTTGATCGTCTCCCGTATGGCCGGGTCGAAACGGTAGCACAGCCCCGACACGACGCTGAGCCCTTTCTTCTTGGCCTCCTCGCAGGCGTCGAGTATCTTGCAGAAACCGGGTGCATCGACGGCCGCCGGCTTCTCGCAGAAGACGTGCTTGCCGGCCTCGCCGCAGGCCTTGAGATGCTCGGGCCGGAAATGCGGCGTGGTGCCGTGGACTATCACGTCCACGTCGCTTAAGAGCAGCTTCTTGTAGGCGTCGAACCCGGTGAAGCGGTGGGCGGCGTCGACTGCCACCTGGTCGGGTTTGATCTTCTTGAGCCGCTGATAGCTGCCGTCGACCCGATCGGAAAAAGCGTCGGCCATGGCGACCAGCCTGGTGTTCTTGTCGGCGTCCATTGCGTTAGCCGCCGCGCCGGTCCCCCGCCCGCCGCAGCCGATCAGGCCGATCTTCAAGATGTCGCTGCCCGCCGCATGGGCGCTGCGGCCGATCGCCAGGTTTGCGGCCGTTAACGCAACGGTCGAGGTCTTCAGAAAATCGCGTCGTGACGGATGCCGTGTCAATCGATCACCGCTTGAGGTTGGCATGGGGAGTCCCTCGGGTTGATGGTGGGTTGTTTAGCGTCTTGATTCGCGTACAGCCAAACCGTTTAGCCCCGACGGCCGCGCCGGGTGCCACGTCGGGTGCCACGCTGCGTGGCCGCGGCGGCTAAACGGATCGGTGTGTACCGCCACACACGGCACTCCGGTCACACGAACTTCGTCACACCCGGGATGGCCATTGGGTAGCGGCCGTCGGGGCCGGGCATTACCGGGGGCTCGGCGTCCCAGGTATATGACTTGGGCGAGAGATCTTGTTTCGAATTGATCGCCTGGTCCCAGGTGATCGCTTGTCCGGTGTAATCGACCATGCGTCCCAAGATGGCCAGCATGGTGCTTCGGGCCATGTAGACGCCGTTGTTGATCGGCTTGCCGGAGCGGATGGCCCCAAAGAGCGCCTCGTGCTCCAGATCGAGCATGTTGCCGCCTTTGCCCTTGTAACGCCACTCGTTCTCGCCGTCGATGCGGAACTTGAGCACGTTCGCCTGGCCCTTGGTGCCGAGGATGACGTCGGTGACGTTGTTGAAACACCCGGCCTGCTGGCGGCAGTACGAGTAAACCCGAACGCCATTTTCGTGCTCGTAGCAGACGGCGTGGTGGTCGTAGATGTCGCCGTGCTTGGGGCCGGCGTCTATCTGGCGGCCGCCGGTGCCCCAGGCTCTTGCCGGCGGCTCGTCGTGCATAAGCCAGCCGGCCTTGTCCAGACTGTGTACGTGCTGCTCGGTGTTGAAGTCGCCCGCAAGCCAGTGGAAGTTGTACCAGTTGAGCATCTGGTACTGCATCTCGGTTTGGTCCGGCTTCCGCTCGCGCTTCCACAGCGCGCCGGTGAGGTATGTCTCCTGGATGGCGACGATATCGCCGATGGCACCGTCCAGAATGCGGCCGATCGTCTCTTTCACGCCCGGATGATATCGCCAGCAGAGCCCCGAAACGATCGACAGGCCCTTTTGCTTGGCCAACTCGGCCGAGGCCAGGACACTGCGAACGCCGGGACCGTCGACGGCGACCGGTTTTTCGGCAAACACGTGCTTGCCCGCCTCGACGCACGCCTTCAACTGCATCGGCCGGAAGTGAGGAGTGGTGGCCAGCACGACCACGTCCACGCCGCTTGCGATCAGTTTCTGGTAGGCGTCGAACCCGACAAAGCAATGATCGTCGGTGACGGCCATCTGGTCGGGCTTGGCCTTCTTGATACGCTCCCGGCTGCTTTTGAGGCGGTCCTCGAATGCGTCGGCCATGGCGGTGAGCTTGGCGTTTTTGTCGGCGTTAAGTGCGTTGACGGCCGCACCGGTTCCCCGGCCGCCGCAACCGACCAGGCCGACCTTCAAAATGTCGCTGCCGGCCGCGTGCGCGCTTCGACCAACAGCCAGACTGCCGATCGTTGCCGTGCCGAGGGCGGCCGTCGAGGTCTTCAGAAAATTACGCCGCGACGAGCGCGGAGTTGCTTGGGACTTGTCTGCATTGGACATGATAGCTCCTTCATGCTGGTGGTGGGGGGGTTAGATTGCGGACGTGGAAGGCAAGGTCTAAATCATAATCAACTGCCAAGGCTACAACAAGTCGTCCGGCAGCGCTGAAAAAAGGGGTCAGAACTATTTTTCTTTAGGCCGTTTCCCAAACTCTCCCACAGTTGCCAGAAAAATAGTTCTGACCCCTTTTTTAACGAACCCGCTGAATATAGCGCAGGAACTCGAAGTCGAGCCGCTTGAGGTCGCCAAAAACGTCCGTAAATTCCTTGACCCGCCTCTCGGGCGTGTCCCACACCAGGGGCTTCTTCTCGGAAAGCAGTTTGAGGTACTCGATGTACTGCTTGGGTCGCTGCCGGATGAGGAAGTACGTCAGTGCCCAGGTCTCCGCGTAGGCGTCGAGGCTCTGCTGCGAATCGGTGAACCGCTTGCTGTCGCGTATGAGCGTCACCAGCGAATCGGCCGGACGGTGTCGCAGATAGAGGCGAAACCGTGTCAAGCGCGGCCGGTTCACTCCGCCGATGTTCCGCCAGCCCTTTGAACTGCTCAGGTCGGGAGTCTCGAAATAAACGGCGATCCCCTCGCTGAACCATCGGGGGCAGTCGCTGTAACGGGCGTGCAGACCGCAGTTGAAAGCAATCTGGTGCGTGGCCTCGTGGACGATTGTCGCCACGGTGTGCGAAGCCTCGGGCCGGGCCAGAATGCGGTTGATCTGGGCGGTCGTGTTGCGCTGGTTCTGGAATCGTGCGAACGCCTCGATGCCCGTCAGGTCGTACATCGTCATCCGGTTCGTTTCCAGGCTGTAGTACCCAACGATCGATGCGGCCGCCTCGCCCAATTCCGCCCGCGAAAAGGTGCCGTACGATCGGGCGTCGGAAAACACAACTGCCACCAGCGGGAACTCGGGCCGACGCAGCTCGAATCCCTTCCGGCTCCAGTAGTTCGTAAACGCCATGTAGAGCCGCTCGAACAACGACCCGCACCACTGGGCATACGCCCGCGAGGTGTTGTGGCAAATCATGTAGTGTGCCGTCTGATGTACATCGAACCCGCGTGGCAGCTTCTGCTTGAGCCGTGCCCAAAGTTCGTCGCGCGAAAGGGGCTCGAAGGGGACCTTGTCGGCAGCGTGTTTAACCTGTTCGTCCGGCGTAATCGCCCAGAGGACACCGTCCCGGGCGAGTATCAGCAGGCCGCCGTCTTGGGCCTTTACCAGCAGCCGCCCGTCGACCTGGAGTTCCTTCCCCTCGCGACGCAGCAGCACGTGCTCAAGAGCGAACGCCTGGCTGCCGCAACCAAGGCACGACACCAGCAGTGCGGCAACCAGACAGATCGTGTTACGCATTGTGCTCATAATGTCTATTATACTTGGCACGGCCCACGTGTCGCGTGCGGGCTTCACGCCATACCCCCCCGTTGGCCGGGTGGAAATTGCTCTTGCAGTGGGCGGCCTGGTTGGCTATTCTCCGCTCACCTTTCCAGCTTTGGCGGCACGCAATGCTATTGTGCGGTGTTATTGCCATTACGTTGCGGTTGTTGCGGTGTCGGCACTATTCGATTTTCTCTTCTCTTGGAGCGAGGCGCGAGTAACGTGTCCAGGCCAATACCAGCGGTCCGTTGCGTGTTCCGATCGACTTGTCCCAGAACATGGGCCATTGTCTTGGCCGTGTCTTGTTTGACTGCTGTCGGGTGCGGCAGCATGTCGGCTCGCGGGCTGAACGCGCAAGGCGTGCGGCAGTTCGAGCAGGCACAGTACGAGCAAGCCATCCAGCAGTTCCAGCAGGCGATCTACGACGATCCGGCCAACGCAGACGCCCACTACAATCTGGCGTCGGCCTATCATCGCCTGGGAACGCTCAACAAGAGCGAATCCTATCTGAGACAGGCCGAGCAGTACTACCACATGTGCCTCGACCGCAATGCGAACCATCATCAGTGCTACCGGGGACTTGCGGTGCTTCTGGTCGAACAGGATCGCAAGGACGAGGCGTTCCGGCTGCTCGAAGGTTGGGCCGACCGCGTCACAACCTCCCCCGAGCCGAAAATCGAGCTGGCTCGCCTGTACCAGGAACATGGCAATCGGAAAGAGGCCAAGCGGCAACTGATCGAGGCCTTGCGGACCGATCCGAACCACCCCCGGGCATTGGCCGCGCTGGGAAAAATCCGCGAAGACATGGGTGAGCTATCGCAAGCCTTGACCGACTACCAGCGGTCGCTCTGGAAGGACCGGTTCCAGCCGGAGGTTTCCGCCCGCGTTGCCGCTCTGCAATCGGCCTTCAGCCCAAGCCCTCTGGCCGCCACCCCCCCGGGCGGACCGCCGATTGTAACCTGGGATACGCCCACTCTGCGGTAGCCGGTTGATGCCGAGGCCCATTTGCTGTAGGGTTCGGTAGTGCAAGGTCCGGCAGTGCGAAGCCGCAAGCGGCACTCACCTGACCACTAAGCACTGACCACTGACCACTGGAACAGTAGACCCATGCCACGAGTTATTGTCCTGGATAACCTTTCTCAAGACGGCCTGAACTTGTTGGAGTCGGCTGGGAATATTGAAACCGAGGTCCGCACGGGCCTGAAAGGCGAAGAGCTACGCAAGGCCCTCTTGGAATTCGACGGCGCCGTTTGCCGTAGCGGCGTGAAGATCACGGCCGAAGCCCTGGAGGGAAACACGCGGCTCAAGGCGATAGTCCGGGCCGGCGTGGGGACCGACAACATCGACAAGAAAGCCGCCACCCGGCAGGGTATCGTCGTGATGAACACGCCCGGCGGAAACACCATCTCAACCGCCGAGCAAACTATCGCCCTGATGCTGGCCCTTTCACGCAACGTGGCTCCGGCATATCAAAGCCTGGTCGAGGGCCGTTGGGATCGCAAGAAGTACATGGGCGCCCAGTTGGCGGGAAAGACTTTGGGGATAGTCGGATTGGGGCGGATCGGGCAAGCGGTTGCCGTCCGGGCGAAGGCGCTGGAAATGAAGCTGCTCGGGTACGATCCGTACCTTTCCAGCCATCGGGCGAAAGAGTTGGGTATCGAGACCTACTCTTCCGCCCGGGAAATGCTCCCGCATGTCGACTACCTCACCGTCCACACACCGCTGAACGACGAGACGCGAAATCTTATCGACCATAAGGAAGTCAAGATGCTCCGAAAGGGCGCCCGGCTGATTAACTGCGCCCGGGGTGGAATCTACAATGAAAAGGCACTCGCCGAGGGGCTCGGAAGCGGACAACTGGGCGGCGTGGCGCTGGATGTCTACTCCTGCGAACCATGCACCGATAGCCCCCTGTTTGGAATGCCCGGTGTTCTGTGTACTCCTCACCTGGGTGCCAGCACCGAAGAGGCCCAAACCAACGTGGCGGTCGAGGCGGCCGGGCTCTTGATCGATTTCTTCACCACGGGCGCAATCAAGCAGTCGGTGAACATGTCGCCGCTGGATCCCAAGACACTGGCGAGTCTTCGCGGATACTTGAACGTGGCGTACCGGCTGGGGTTGCTGCTGGCGCAGGTGGATCATTGCCCACCCAACTCCTGCCGCTTGCACTACCAGGGCGAAGTGGCCAAGAAAGATACCGGGCTGTTGTCGGCTGCGTTTGCGGCCGGCCTGCTGGAAAACGCCCTGGACACCGAAGTCAACATCGTCAATGCCGGAATGTTACTCGCCGAACGGGGTATCGAACTGGTTGAAGAGCGAAGCAGCGACATCCGCGACTTCAGTTCCCTGATCACCGCCGAAGTGGCCAGCGACAAGCGGACCTCCATTGCCGCCGGAACCCTCTTCGGCAGCAACATGCCCCGACTGGTCCAGAAAGGAAATTTCCGCCTGGAAAGCTCGCTGGACGGCGTTTTGCTGCTCTTCGAGCACCACGACACGCCGGGCGTAATCGGCCGCGTGGGCAGCATCTTCGGGGCCCACCACATCAACATCGCCCAGATGACGGTCGGGCGGGGAAGCAGCGAGCCGGGCGGCGGGGCGGTCGGTGTGTTGGCGCTCGACTCGCAACCGCCCGCCGAAGCCCTGGCCGAGGTCCTGGCACTGGACGAGATCAAGCGAGCCCACGTCGTCAATCTCCCCCCCACCGACGAACTCCCCGCCTGGACGGGAAAGTGAGGACAGGGGAAACGCGGAAGGTGGAAGGCGGAAGGGGGCAATCTAGCCGCTTGCGGCTTCGCAATGCCGTCTTCACTTGCAAACATTCGCCCAACCTGTTCGCAGACCTCGTTACGACGCTTTGCGTCGTAACGCACGCTTCGCCGCTCTGCGGCCCTGCATCGGCGTAACCCATTGCGTCACAGTGAATTCCGCTTCAGCGACGCAGAGCGTCGCGACATGGCGTTCCCACGCAGAGCATGGGAACGAGAGGTGCCTGGACGGGTCGGTGAAATGATTATCTTCGCTTTTCCCCCTTCCGCCTTCCCCCGTGCGCTTTCCCGATTCGGCCTTCCCCCTTCCCCCTTCCGCTTTCCCCCTTCCGCT
>JAUWJC010000248.1 GCA_030607895.1 Pirellulales bacterium | reverse complement strand
TTTTTCGACGCCAACCCGCCGCATTTGACAATGCCTTGGTTCTCGACTAGTATGAGTGTTTAGCCATGGCCACTACACAGCCACATATCGTCAGCGCCGAGCAATTGCTCAAGACCCCCGACCTGGGGCGGTGTGAACTTGTGCGCGGGGAACTGATCATGATGACACCCGCCGGTTTCGAGCATGGGTCAATCGTGGCGAAGATGACTGCGCCGCTGGGCGGTTTCGTCAAGAAACACCAACTTGGCCGGGTGACCGGTGTGGGGACTGGTTTTCTGATCGGCCACGACCCGGACACGGTCCGGGCGCCGGACGTGGCGTTCGTTCGCGCCGGCCGCATCCCGGCGGAACCGGTCCGGGGCTTCTTTCCGGGCGCCCCCGACCTGGCCGTCGAGGTCCTTTCCCCCGACGACCGCGCGAGCAGGGTGTTGGACAAGGTTCATCAGTGGCTTGAGGCCGGTTGCGGCATCGTCTGGGTGGTCGACCCGGAAAAACAGACCGTCACCGTCCACGAGGGCCCCAACCGAACGGCCACCCTCCGTACGGCCGACGAGCTATCGGGTGCAGACCTCCTGCCCGGCTTCCGCTTCCCAGTGGCCAAGATATTCGAGTGATCGCAGTAGGTGAGCTTGTCTGGGAGCCGAGAAATCGAGTATCCTCTGGTTGTCATGAAAAGCGTGTACATAGAAACATCGATTGTGAGCTACCTTACTTCGCGGCCGAGCCGAGACTTGCGTGCGGCAGCGTGGCAACAGATCACCGCGGACTGGTGGGAACAGGATCGCAAGGACTACGAACTGTTCACATCGGAACTCGTTATTGCCGAAGCGGAAGCCGGTGACTCTGATGCCGCTGCAAGGCGTCTGGAGTGTCTCGGCAACATTCGGGAACTCGCCGTGGACGACGAGAGCAAGAAGCTGGCGTTGCGCCTTATGGAAGGTGGTGGCGTACCAACCGACGCCGAGGTGGATGCCCTCCATATTGCATTGGCCTGTGTTCACGGGATGGATTACCTGCTCACCTGGAACTGCCGCCACATTGACAACGCTGCCAGGAAGCCGCTCATCAGGTCGATATGTGCCACCGCGGGATACGTATGTCCGGAAATCTGTACGCCGCTTGAACTACTCTCGGAGGGACCAAGAGATGTACCGAGATGAAATTATTGCCGAAGTCTGGCGCAATCGAGATGCTTACGCCAAACAGCATGACCACGATCTCGACAAAATCGTGGCTGATCTGTGTCGGCGCCAGAAGACCCCCCTCTCGGAAATCGTTGACCGCAGGCAGCACCGAACAACCGTGGACAACCGAGGGAAGAGAACGCTTTATGAAGAAAATGCAGAATGACCCTGACATGCTCGACGAATACGATTTCAGCGGAGGGGTCCGCGGCAAGTACGCCAAAAGGTATGCCGAAGGAACCAACGTCGTGGTCCTCGATCCTGACGTAGCCGAATATTTCTCCGACCACGAATCAGTCAACGAATCGCTACGTAGCCTCGTGGCAATCATCAAAAAACACGGCAAAGCCGAACAGGCGGCTGTAGACTGATTCCGAGAGAAATATCTTTATCGAAATCGTGGCTGATTTGTGTCGGCGCCAGAAGACCCCGCTCTCGAAAATCGTGGATCGCAGGGAACACCGAACTAACAGATCCACCCGATTCTGAATAGCCACACGGCGGCCATTCAGAACGGGTGATCTGAGTCGTTGGGCAGCAAGTATTCATGGAGCAGGATTATGAACTTAGAGTGCCAACTCGATCAAATCAAGGGCGCTTTACGTCAGGGGCGATTTACGTCGGAAGCAGCCGTATCACAGGGAATCGTACTACCTACGCTCCATGCTCTTGGCTGGCCAGTTTTCGATACTTCGATCGTCGTTCCCGAATACTCGGTTGAGAGTCGGCGAGTTGACTTCGCGCTCTGTCATCCTGCCAACCGACCTGCGGTTTTTGTGGAAGTGAAGAGAGTAGGTTTTTCGGAGGGTGCTGACCGTCAACTGTTCGAGTACGCGTTTCACATCGGTGTGCCCATGGCGGTTCTCACCGATGGTCAGGAGTGGAGTTTCTACCTCCCGGGAGAACGAGGGCTTTACGAAGAACGTCGAGTTTACAAGATCGATCTTCTTGAGCGCGAGGTTTCCGAAGCTTCTGAGCGTTTGCGAAGATATCTCGGTTACGAGAGAACATCTTCAGGCGAAGCGCTTAAAGCGGCCAGATCGGACTATAAGAACGTGGCCCGGGATAGAGAGATCAGCGAAGCGCTGCCAAAAGCTTGGAAGACACTGTTGGAGGAACAAGACAGCATATTGCTTGAACTTCTTGCAGAAAAGGTGGAGGACATTTGCGGGTACAAACCAGACATCGAGGCGTGTGGACATTTCGTGGAGGCGGTCCAAAGTCCGCCCTTCGGTGGGGCAAACGCGAAGCCGCACACTTGCCCGCCGGACACCCGGAGACCGGAGTATCACCAGGAGCGGCGGCCCACGAGACAACGCCGGAATACTTACGGTTTCTCGTTCCGTGGTACGCAGTACAAAGCTGGATCAGCTCAAGAGGTGATGGCTCAGATCTTTAAGCTATTCCACGAGGCGGATACTGAATTCCTCGAACATTTTACCGCTCGAAAGCACGGCCGTAAGCGCCGATATTTGGCAAGAGACAAGATTGAACTCTACCCGGGACGCCTGGACCTCGTGAAGCACTACTCCATTGAAATAGTACCAGGCTGGTGGATGGGGACAAATTACAGTCGGCGAGATATCCAGAAAATCATCGATCTAGGCCGGGAGGTTGCCGGACCTGAACTGGGTGGGACTCTGGATGCTAGCGTGCAGTAAAGAGCTTCGACCAAACGAAAAGCGGGACATTCTGGTTTTCGAAAAAGTAGAATATCCCTTAGTATGAGGTTTCTTTTGAAAGGAACAATGCACCTTGCGTAGGATATCAACATGCCGGTTGTAAGCAGGTTCTACGGAATGCGCAGTAGTCCGGTCGATTGAGCCGGATCATCAAGCTCCTTACTCGATGTACTTGCCGCGCGCCATGTAGTGGGTATGGAGCAGATGGTGGCTCTTTTGGCCGCAAGGACCGTCGGTGAGGAACTGCTTGTAGAGTTGCACTATGGCGGGATTTTCGTGCGACTTGCGAACGGTGTAGGCGCGGTCTTCGGCATAGATGGCCTTTGCCCGGGCGGCACGGATCTCGGGGCTTGTGGGGCCGGGTTGCCCGCCGCCGCCAAGGCATCCGCCGGGGCACGCCATGAACTCGATGAAATGGCACTGGCTGAACTTCCCTCCGGACTTGATGTCTTCCATCACCTTCTTGGCATTCGCCGTGCCGTGACAAACGCCCATCTTCAGGGTAACGCCTTTTAGCCAGTCCCAGTCGTCGAACAGATGGGCAACCAACTCGGGCACCGGTCCCACGTCGGCAATGGGTAACTCGGCGTAGCGGACGCCCTCGAAGCCACGGACGGGGATCACCTCGGCGTGCTCGAAGAGGTCCTCGCCCTTGTGTCCGGTCACCAGTTCCACCACGGTGCGGATGGCCGCTTCCATCACACCGCCGGTAGTGCCGAATATCACTCCGGAGCCGGTGGCTGTGCCGAACGGATCGTCGAAATCCGATTTTGGCATCCCCAACAGGTCGATTCCCGCCTCGCGGATCATCTTGGCCAGTTCGCGAGTAGTCAGGCCGAAGTCGATGTCCTTGTGACCGCTCGCACACATTTCCGGGCGGTTGCACTCGAACTTCTTGGCCGAGCACGGCATCAGCGCCACGGTGACAATATCCTTGGGATCCAGGCCGTTCAATTGGGCGTAGTAGGTTTTGATTACGGCGCCGAACATTTGCTGCGGGCTTTTAGCCGAGGAGACGTGGTCGAGGTACTCGGGGTAGAAGTGTTCGATGTACTTGACCCAGCCGGGCGAACAGCTTGTGAATTGCGGCAGGGCGACCGACTCGTCCTTATCGACCAGTGCCCGTTTGAGCCGCATGAGCAGTTCGGCACCTTCCTCGATGATGGTCAGGTCGGCGGCGAAGTTGGTGTCGAATATCCGATCGAATCCGCAGCGTCGCAGGGCCGTGTTCATCTCGAAGGTAACGGCATGTCCCGGCTCCAATCCAAAACACTCGCCGATGGCCGCGCGCGGGCTTGGGGCGGTTTGGATAACAACGTGCTTTTTGGGATTGTCGATTGCCTGCCAGACTTCGTCGGTCGGATCGTTCGCCCGCAGGGCCCCGGTGGGGCACCGGTTGATGCACTGCCCGCAGTTGATGCAGATGACCTCGGCCAGTGGCTTGTCCATGAACGTGGCAATTTTCGTGCGGTTGCCGCGGCCGATGGCTTCCAGCACGCCCACCTCCTGCAAATCGATACAAGTGCGGATGCAACGGCGGCAAAGCACGCACTTGTTCATGTCGCGAACCAACGCGTGGCTCGACTGGTCGATTTCAAATCGCGGCTCGCTGAGGTGGCCGAACCGAAAGCAATCGACGCCGTATTCGGCGGCCAGGCGTTGCAACTCGCAATAGTTGTTGCGGCTACAGGTGTAGCACTCACCGTAGTGGCTGCCCAGCAGCAGATCGATGATGTGCCGCCTTGCCCGACGCACCTTGGGCGAATGCGTCTGGACCTTAATCGGGACAGTAATGGGGTAACTGCACGCAGCCTGAAGGGTCCGCTGTCCCTCGATCTCCACCACGCACACGCGGCACACTCCGGCCAGGCAAAGATCCTCGTGATAGCAAAGCGTGGGGATGCGGATTCCCAACTGCTGGGCCGCATCGAGAATGGTCGCGCCGAATGGGACCTCGATCGTATTGCCGTCGATGGTAACCTCGACCGGCTTGTGGCTTTCCCTGGCCCGCTTGAGCACCTCGGCCGTTCGAGTCCGCTGGCTCGCGGGAGCGCGCGTGGTGTCGCCGAGTTCGCTGCGGATGTCTTCCAGCATGTTTGGTTTCCTTGTTTGGCCGTGCGAAGCCGCAAGCGGCCGCTTTCGGTTATCCTGCCGTCCGGCCGAGGATTTCGTCCTGGAAGTGCTCCACGATGGAAAGGAACGCGTTTGGGGCCATTTGTCCCAGGCCGCACTTCGAGGCCAGTTGCAGAGTTTCTCCCAGGGAACATAATTCTTCGAGGTATGCCATGGAGCACTCACCCCGCTTGAGCATGTTCACGCCCTCGAGCAGTTTCGGCACGCCTTCGCGGCACGGCGTACACTGCCCGCACGACTCGTCGATAAAGAACTCCAAGAAATTCTCGGCCACATCGAGCATGTCGCGATCGGGTCCGAAGACAATGATCGATCCGCCCGTCGGAATGTCTTCGTAGGCAATGGTGCGGTCGAACTGGCTTTCGGGCACGCAGAGTCCGGCCGCGCCGCCCACCTGCACGGCCTTGGCCTCCTGGCCGCCCACCTCGTCGAGCAACTCGGCCACGCTGATTCCCAAGGGGAACTCGTAGACGCCGGGCCGGTCGCAATCGCCTGAAACGCTGAACAACTTGTGGCCGGTTGATTTCTCGGTGCCGAAACTGCTGAACCACTTGGCGCCCTTCGCCATGATGCACACCACCCAGGCGAACGTCTCCACGTTGTTCACGATGGTGGGATGGTCGAGGTAGCCGGTGTCGATGGGAACCGGTGGCCGGTTTCGCGGCTCGCCGCGCTGACCTTCGAGCGATTCGATCAGCGCGGTTTCCTCGCCGCATACATACGAGCCGGCACCCATGCGGATCTGAATGTCGAACGAGAACCCCTTCTTGCCGCTGATGTTCTCGCCCAACAGCTTCTGCTCGCGTTGGCGTGCAAGCACGGCCTCCAAGTGTGGGCGGAGATAAGTATACTCGGCCCGCAGGTAAACGATGCCGTACCGGGCCCCAATAACCCAGGCGGCGATGGTCATGCCCTCGAAGATGAGATCGGCATGGTCGGCCAGGATAACGCGGTCCTTGAAGGTCCCCGGCTCGCCTTCGTCGGCATTGCAGACGACGTATTTGCGGTCGCCCTCTGCCTCGGCGGCCAGTTTCCACTTCAAGCTGGTTGGAAACCCAGCCCCGCCGCGGCCCCGTAATCCGGACGATTTGATCGTCCGCAACACTTCGGCACCCGTCCCGGCCAACGCCGCGTCCAGCCCGGTACCCGATTCGACCGTATCGAACGTTAGCGAGCCCGTCTTCATTGCGTGCGTCATATCGGCCGCTCCTTGCTTAGCGCCGTGGCATGTACCCCGAATGCCTGCCGGCACTCTTCCAGGATGCCGTGGACCCGTTCGGGTGTCATGTGGGTGAAGATCCGCTCGTTGACGAGCATGGCCGGCCCCTGATCGCACATCCCCAGGCAGTTGGCCCACTGGAGCGAGAACTTGCCGTCCGGGGTCGTCTGGCCGAACTTGATTCCAAGGTCGTTTTCCAATTGCCGGGCGACGTGCTCCTTGCCGGCCATCTCGCAGGTGATTGTCCGGCACAAGCGGATCACAAACTGGCCTTGCTGTTTCTCGTCCAAAAAACTGTAGAAGGAGAC
>JAUWJC010000286.1 GCA_030607895.1 Pirellulales bacterium | reverse complement strand
GAGGTGCCCCAAACACGCCCTTCGCTGCGCTCAGGGACGTGCCACTCTTGGTGGAATTCGTACAAGTTATTTGTGCGCGGGCCCTAACGGTCGCGGCTTTATTGAAATCTGCCAAACAGCGTGAACGCGGTGGCCTGGTAGATCTCCACGGAAATAACCCGGCCGATCAGGCCGCGATCCCCCTCGCACACCACGATCCGATCGCAGACCGTGCGGCCGGCAAGTTGCACGGCGGGACCGGTCTCGGCCCGTTTGAGACTCGTCTTGCTGGGCCCCTCGACCAGGATTTCCACCGTGCGGCCGACAAACGACTGACTGTCTTCCAGGCTGATCGCGTTTTGGATTGCCAGTAGCCCGTTGTTGCGACGCCGCTTCACGTCGTACGGGACGTCGTCGGCGTACTTCTCGGCGCTCTTGGTGCCGGGCCGCGTGCTGTACTTGAATATGAAGCTGTTCTTGAAACGCCCGTCGCGAACCAAATCCACCGTCTGCTGGAAATCCTCTTCCGTCTCGCCGCAGAACCCGACGATGAAATCGCTGGTGATTGCCGCGTCGGGCACCGTTTGGCGGATTTGGGCGAGCATTTCGCGGTAGGCACCGGCCGTGTAGCCCCGTTTCATCCGCTTCAGTATCCGGTCCGAGCCGCTTTGGGCCGGCACGTGCAAATACGGCGATACCTTGGGTAGGTCGCGAACCGCCTCGATCAGATCGCGGGTCATGTGCCGCGGGTAGTTGGTTACGAACTTCAGCCGCCTGGGCCCTTCGATGTCGTTGAGCCGATCGAGCAGGTCCGACAGCCGATACGTCCGCTCGCCGGCCCGATGCTTGTAGCTATTGACCGTCTGGCCCAGGAGCGGGATTTCCAGGCAACCCTGATCGGCCAATTGGCGGACCTCGGCCTCGATCTCGTCTACCGGCCGGCTCTGCTCGGGACCGCGTACGCTGGGTACTATGCAGTACGTGCAAAACTTGTTGCAGCCGAACATGATCCGAACCAGCGCCTGGTGCCGAGCCGGTCGGGTCGGGGCTCTTTGCGACGGATCGAGCGGCAGGAAACTTCGCTCGACCGACAGCCGGACCGCCCAAGTGCGGTCGAGGCTGACTTCCATTTGCGGGCCGGCTCCGGCGGCAACCCGCTCCAAAACCTCCGGCACCCGGCCCAATTGACCGGGACTCACCACCAGGTCCACGTGAGGCGCCCGGCGGAAAATCAGCCCCTGGTCCTTCTGCGCCATGCAGCCGATCACGCCGATGATCCGCTCCGGATGGTGGTCTTTGAGGTGCTTCAGTCGTCCCAGTGCACTGTAGATTTTGTCTTCGGCGTGCTGCCGGACGCTGCAAGTGTTGAACAGAATAACATCGGCCTTGCGCGGGTTGTCGACCAGTTGATAGCCGGCACGCACGAGGCTGGCGGCGACCAACTCGCTATCGAGCACGTTCATCTGGCAGCCGACCGTCTCGATATGAAGCTGTTTGGCCATGAAGAGAGTGCAGCGGGATTACGCGGCCTCGTCGCGCCGACCTTCCTGTTCCTGCTGGTTCTGCTCGGCCTCCTTGCGCATCTGTTCCCTTTTCATCAGCCGCCGGAGTTCCACAACCGCACGATCCCGCCGCCGAATCATCAGCTTCACGAGCGTCACCACGGCCAGGTATCCGGCCACCACCAATAGTACGATGTCCCAACTATCCATGTTTTTGGTCCTCACTCGTCCTGGCAAGGAACCCCCAATAGGCGGAGAACCCATTTTATCACGGGCCGTGTCCCATCGCGATAGCAATTGGGGCCTCGCTTCCAATAAAACTACGGGATCGATGCCAAGAGATCGTGGCCAAGGACCACGCTCACCCCGAGGCGATCGGCGTGGTGGACGAGTCGGGGGTGGCCAAGAGCGGCAAGAAAACGGTCGGTGTCTCCCGACAATGGAACGGCAACCGGGGAAAGGTGGACAACTGTGTGGCTGGCGTTGCCTCCGTCGTCACTTCTTCTTGACGCAACTGAGCCACTTGTTCTGGGCACGCATGCGTCAGGAGTACGACGACCCGGCCAGCGAGCAGCCAGCTCGTTTGACGGTGGAACAGGTTCGCAGCGCAATGAACACTTGGTTGTCGTCAGTGGACCTGAAGCCCGCCGCACGCTAAGATCGCTACAAGCAAGAACTGGAGAAGCAACGTTACTACCAACGTCGCAACCAGCAAGCCGGCAAGTCCCACACGAAAACGAGAACCACCCGACTACACAAGTTGGAGATCGACGTGGACCGAATCAAATCGTGCATCACCGGACTGCACGATGACGAGATAAGGCGTTTTCCGTCCAAGGTTTACAGCCACGAGCGATGCCAAAGTGGCGCTGCCCAAGTAGGCGTTTTGGTGTTGCAGGCGTTTGCCCTCTGTGCGGTCCTGCCGGCCGCCGAGCCCGCCTCGCGCGGCAAGCCGTGGCCGAGACACGTTAGCGACGACTCGTCGCGCGGGGCCGACGGCGTGAAGCTGGCCGACCTGAACGGCGACGGGCTCGTGGATATCACCACCGGCTGGGAAGAGGGCGGGATCACCCGGGTTTATCTCCACCCGGGCCGCGACGCCGTGCGCGGCAGGTGGCCCGGCGTGACGGTGGGCAAAACGCCCAACGTGGAGGACGCCCTGTTTGCCGACCTCGACGGCGACGGCCGCATGGACGTGGTCAGCTCTTGCGAAGGCCGCACGCGGACGGTGTTCGTCCACTGGGCCCCGAAAGACCCCAAGCGGTATCTCGACCCCCGGGCGTGGAAGACCGCGCCGCTTGGCCCCGCGCAAGACCTGATGATGTGGATGTTCTGCCTGCCCGTGCAAGTGGACGGCCGCCGGGGTGTCGACCTGGTGGCGGCCGGCAAGGGAACCGGCTGCGGGATTGGCTGGTTCGAGTCGCCCGACGATCCTCGAAAACTCGACGACTGGCGCTGGCACGAGATTTCGCCCGCCGGCTGGATCATGTCGCTACGGACAGTGGACATGGACGGCGACGGCGACCTGGACGTGCTCGCGTCGGACCGCAAGGGGGAGAAGCTGCGCGGCTGCCGCTGGCTGGAAAACCCCGGCCCGGGAGCGGCGCAGATTCGGCTGTGGAAGAACCACTTCATCGGCGGCCGCGGCCGCGAAGTCATGTTCCTTACCGTCGCCGACCTGGACGCCGACGGTACGGACGACGTGCTGGTGGCCGTCAGGCGCGGCGACCTCGTCTGGTTCCGCCGTCTGCCCGACAAGCAACCTGCCTGGCAGCCCTTCACCGTCGCGATGCCCGAGGGTAGCGGTTTAGGTAAAGCAGTCGAGGCAGGCGACATCAATCGCGACGGCAAGCTCGACCTCGTGATCAGTTGTGGAAGCGCCGTCGGCGACTCCTCGGGCGTAATGTGGCTCTCCTACGACAAGTCGCCCACCGAGCGGAATTGGACCGCCCACCAGATCAGCGGCCCGGCCGGTATCAAGTTCGACCGCATTGAACTCATCGACCTCGACGGCGACACCGATCTGGACGTACTAACCTGCGAAGAGAGCCACCCCCGCTCCGGCCGCCGCCACGGCCTGGGCGTCATCTGGTACGAGAACCGGCGAATTGGCTTGTCTGAGAACCGACCATTTTCCTTCGTACTCTTCGGGAATTCCCCCGGAATTCCCTAGCCTGGGGCCGGGATGGGTCGCTCGCCCTTTCCCGTACGACTCCTTCATTCGCCACTCCATCCCGGTTTATCCCGCCGCTTTCCCTGACCCCAGGAACTCAGGTACTCAGGTACTGCACTTGCTCCTATCAGTCACTTGCAGGATGGTAAACTTGGGTATCCGGGAAAAAGGGACTCGTCTCACGCGACGACCTGGCTGCACTCGTTTCATGCGTCGTCCTCCGATTCCGGGACGCCTTGGAACTCGCACCGTTTACTGGTCTATTCTCCGAAACAGATCACCTTGCCGTCTTGCATCGTCATGAACAACCGGCCGTAAGCGGCGGCTGCGCCGTCGAAAACGGGCAGTGCGTCGAGTTCGTATTCGGCGATCGTTTTGCCGTCTTCGGCCGCGATAGCCCACAGTCTGGGAGTCTGCAACTCTTGTTCCGTGGCATCGGGGGCCGCTTGATCGAGGACTGTCACGGCGTCCGGCCAGCCCGCGGTGAACAGAGTGTCGCCGGCCAGGACCATGGCACGAACCTGAATCGGCCGGTCCATGTCCCACTGACGGTCGCCGCCGGTCGCATCGCCTTTTCGGCGAGCCTCCTTCGCGGCATTCTGCTTCTGGGCGAACAGCCGGTTGCCAATGGGGAACCACTCGGGCTTGTAGCGGGAATACTTCTGATGAAAGTGGCCCGTGTGCGTCGGTGGCCAGTTTTTCTTGTTCTTCTTCCAGCCCGTGTACCGCGATTGCGCCCCGTAGATGTAATGGTCGTCGAATACCAAGAGGTTGCCTGACGCCCGGCCCAAGCGCCAGGTGAGGCGATGCCCCCATTCGTCTTCCAGAAAACCCGTCGGGGCGGAAAATGCGCCTTGTCTTCCGCCCCCGCCTTTTCGAAGCTGCTTGTCGAAACTCAGCCGTCTCATGTGGATCGTCGTTCCGTCGGATACGAGAATGTCAGGCAACGCACCGGAGTTGTTCCCGTCGATCGGAACCGATTCGACCAACGTTTCATAACGTTTTTCGCCAGTGTGGGCCTCCAGGCCGTAGAGATGAATTCCGCCGTCCAGGAACGACGATCGCCCGGCCGCGAAGTAGACCACGCCATCGAGCACAAGCACGCTGCCGTGGATCGGCCATACCGATTCCAACCGACCGTCGCCGACGATTCGGCGATCGCACGGCCCGGCGCGATAAGACCAGACCAACCGCCCGTCCGCGGCGTTTAGAGCATATACACGACCGTCGCGCGAGCCAAATACGGCCAGACCATCGGAAACCGTCGGCGGCGCGTCGACTGGGCCACCGGCCGTGAATTTCCAGAGCGGTTTGCCGGTGGCGGCATCCAGGCAATGGACCGTGTGTTGATCGACCGCGCTGACCAACACACGGTCTTGGGCCACGACGACGCTGCTGAGCGTGCCGCCCAAATCGGATTCCCACTTCTGCTCAAGCTGGCTGGGCACGGCCGAGACGCTCGAACCGCTGCGAGCCATATCGTGACGATACGTCGGCCAATCCTCCGACCTGCCGTCGTCTTCGACTCTCACACCGACATATTCCCGGTAGGCCGGTCCTTTGCACAAAGGCGATTCCTCGCTCGCGGTCCGCCCATCCAACGAACTGTCCGCAACCAGGGCCAGTAGGCCGTCTACCTTGATCGTGCTGAAGCACTGACACGGGTCGGGTGGCACGTAGACCATCCCGTTGCAGGGCATGATCCCGTACTGGCAAATGCCCCGGACCCACCAGTTGATTACATTATCCTCGCCGCCGGTCAGATCGACGAACTCCAATCCTCGCCGACCGCAGATAGCGAAATGCTCCGTCGCCTTGTTGCGATAACAACGGTGGTGGTGCCCGCCGGGCCAAACATCGCTCTTGGCAATCGACTGCTTGACTTTGCCCGTGTACAGGTCCAGAGCCCAGAACTCTTTGCCGCCATTGCCCAACACACGATCCTTCAACTCGTACTTGATGGCCGCCGTGCCGGGGAAGGTCCAGACCAGGTCGTCGATCACAAACAGGTCGCCGGGAGATCCGAATCCCAGGTAGCCCTGTTCCTTTTTCCGCCTCCTCGCCAGAATTTGCGGGTTGATTCAACATCAAAAATGGCCGAAAGGCTGTTTTCTCCGGGTTTTTCGGGCGTATGGAGAGGTTGGAAATGTGGTAGTCGAATTTCGACACCGGCTATGAGCTGAAGTGGTTTTCGCATAACTTGCCGAATTACGCCCG
>JAUWJC010000457.1 GCA_030607895.1 Pirellulales bacterium | reverse complement strand
TTGAGCGAGGGTGGCACGTCCCTGAGCGCAGCGAAGGGCGTGGGCGCCCGGCTCAACACGCCCTTCGTTCCTCAGGGACGTGCCACCCAATTGATCAAGTTATTTTTTCGCGGTCCCTAAGCGCACCATCACGGGTGGGCCGTTATGGCGACGACGGTGATTTCCTTCTTCTCGGGTCCATCGCAGGGTAAACATCAATCCCCCGCTGCGTCTGTCAAGGTGGCATCAACATCGGTGGGATCAACATCGGGGGTGTCAACATGCAAGTCTGGCCCCTTCGCAAAGTCGCGCTGTTGGGCCTGCTCCAATCCGCGCAGGACCGAGTTTCGGGCGCCGACGTTTTCCAGGAGCCACGCCTCGTGTTCGGGGATTACACGAGCCTTGATAACCTTTATTTCCGTCTCGCTGAGTTGTTGCAGGATTACAGCCTGGTTGGCAAAAGCCCGGCCAAGCGAGACGCGCCCCTTGCTGTCGGCTTTTTTGATAGTCATGGCTAGTGGTCCGTATCACTTTAACTGTCGACTTGGGAGTTTAGCCGGGCCGAGTACCATATTCTAGCACATAGTGGGAAAGGTAGTCAAGTGGGAATATCCCACTTTCCCACTAACGCACGGATCCAAGATTGACGGACCACCAGACATGGCGAGCCTTGACTGCCGTTTGCCGGTTGATGTCTATTGAAAGGTTGAGTAGGTGGCCCGTCAAACGTGAGTTCTCCAATTGCCCGTAGCCGCTGCGGCCCCGGTGTCCCATGAAAACCTGGCTCCTGATCATCTTGACTCTGGTACTCGGTATTGTAGCCGGCGTGGGGACGGCGATGGTGCGGTTGGGGATGTCGTCCCGGCAGGATGTCCTTTCGGACGCGGTCCTCGGCAATTCCGATCCGCGAATGCCGACGATCGCACCCGGCGGCGGCTCCCAGCCAAAGGTGGTGGTCGACCAGGAAGACTACAACTTCGGCTTAATGGACAGCAACGCCAAGGGACGCCATGAGTTCATCTTCAAGAACGCCGGCGGAAGTGCCCTCGTGCTGACCGAAGGCGACAGTTCGTGCAGATGCACGGTGCTCAAGCTTCCCAAGGGCAGTATCGCTCCGGGCGAGTCGGCCAAGGTGGCGTTGGAATGGACGGGCAACGAGTTTATCGGACCGTTCCGCCAAAGCGCGGTCATCTTTACCAACGATCCGGCACGTCGCCGGGTAACGCTGACGATTTCGGGTCAAATTCAAGTGGCCTTGCGCGCGGTGCCTCGCGAGTTGGTGTTCAGCCGGGTCTCGGCCGGCCAGGCTGCCACTGCCGAGGGCCGCTTGTATTGCCATCTGCCAGAACCACTCGAAATCGTCGACTATGTATTGTCCGATCGGGAGACGGCCGACCTGTTTGAGATCATCTTCGAGCCACTCACACCGGATCAAATTGGCGAGGAAGATGGGGCCCAAAGCGGCTATCTGGTGCGGGTGACGGTAAAACCCGGCTTGCCTTTGGGGGCGTTTGAGCAGAGAATCCTCATCCGGACGAACCTGGAATCGGCGTCATCGGTCGACATCCCCGTTAAGGGAACCATCGGCAGTGATATCTCGATCGTTGGCCGAGGTTGGAACGCCGAGACGCGCGTGTTGAGCTTCGGCACGGTCTCAAGCCGTGAAGGGGCCCGGCGAACATTGATGCTGGTCGCCCGCGGACCGCATCGCAAGGAGGTGAAGTTCAAGACCATCCGGGTGGTTCCCGATGATGTGCTAAAGGTGGAATTGGGTCGGACCACGCCGATAAACAAGGGTGCGGTCACCCAGACCCCTGTGGTTATCCAAATTCCCAAGGGAAGCCGGCCGGCTAATCACCTTGGCTCGGAGCAAGGGAAGCTGGGCGAGGTTATTATCGAAACCAAACATCCCCAAGCGCCCACACTGCGCATTTTGGTGCGGTTTGCGATCGAGGGGTGAAAGATTAAGGCGGAAGGCGGAAGGGGGAAGGCGGAAGGATCAAGGATGAGATAAACGATGAGGGATCGGGGATGAGGTGTGAGAATGACGTTGCGAAGCCGCAAGCGGTCGCTTTCCGCCTTCCACTTGTTTTGGGCGTCCTGCTGCTGATTGTCATGGCCGGGTGTTCGGACCGGAGCGATGATCGGCCGGCCGAGGAGCCCGACGCGGGTCCGCCACCTTCGAACGCTCCCGCGCAACTTCCGGAGGAACCGGTAGTAGTCGAGCCGGTCCGCTCCCAAGCCGAGCCGGCCGCCGAGGTGAATCCGCCGACGCGGCCGCCAAACGTCGAGCCACAGCCAGGCTTCCACCCCAATCCATTGCGAGCAGGTGAGCTACCTGTCGCCGAGAAGCCTACTAAACCTGCCAGGCACGACCGAGAGCCGTTCGACCCGATCAAAGTGAACGGTCCGATCTTCGTGGGGTGGCCCAGGCCCAAGCTGACGATTGTGATTACCGGTCGCCAGGACGGTTACCTGGAGCCGTGCGGCTGCGCCGGCCTGGACCGGATGAAAGGCGGTTTGAGTCGGCGGCACGCGTTGTTCAAGACACTCCGCGAGAAGGGCTGGCCGGTGGTCGGTTTGGACGTGGGTGGGTTGTGCAAGGGGTTCGGCCGGCAGGCCGAATTGAAGTTACAGACGACCGTCGAAGCCATGCGGAAGATGGACTATAACGCCATCGGATTCGGCACGAGCGATCTGCGATTCCCCACTGCTGAGTTGGTATCTGTCGCGGCCGGCATCGACGGGAAACCGAGTCGCTTCATCTCGGCCAACGTCGGGCTGTTCGGATTCGACGCCAAGCTCACGGAACTCTCTCGGATCATCGAAGTCGGCGGCGTGAAACTGGGGGTCACCTCGGTGCTGGGCAAGCAGGCACAGAAGGAACTGAACAACCAAGAGATCGAACTGACCGATCCCGAAGAGGCGTTGGTCAAAGTGCTGCCGAATCTCAAGGGCAAATGCGACCTGCTGATACTGCTTGTTCACGCCTCGATGAAGGAATCGACGGACCTGGCCAGACGATTTCCCGAATTCAACATTGTAGTGACCGGCGGCGGCGCGCCCGAACCGCCGGCCAAGCCGGCAACCGTCGAAGGGACCAGAACCCTCTTGATCGAGGTTGGCGAGAAGGGAATGGACGCAATCGTGTTGGGACTGTTCGAGGAGGCCGGGCAGCCGTTGCGCTACCAGCGGGTGCCGTTGGACTCTCGGTTCGCCGCCTCGGAAGACATGACGCTTCTGATGACGGCATACCAGGACCAGCTTCACCGGTTGGGGTTCGACGGCCTGGGTATCCGCACGGTGCCCCATCCGCGGAAGAAACTATTGGGCAATTTCGTCGGGTCGCACAAGTGCGAGTCGTGTCACGAGGAGGCTTACGCCGTCTGGAAGAAGAGCAGGCATGCCAAGGGGTACCGGACGCTGGTCGAGTCGGACCCGCCGCGGCAGTTCGATCCCGAGTGTATCTCTTGCCACGTAATCGGCTGGGACCCACGACACTATTTTCCTTACGAGAGCGGCTATTTGAGCTTACAGAAAACGCCCAAGATGATCGATGTGGGTTGCGAGAACTGTCACGGGCCGGGCGAGGCTCACGTGAAGGCCGAAATGGGCAGCGACGAGGCCCTGCAACAGAAGCTCCAGAAGGCCATGGTCGTTACCACGGACGAGGCCAAGAATCGCCAGTGCCTCAACTGCCACGACCTGGACAACAGCCCCGACTTCGATTTCGACATCTACTGGCCGAAGATCGAGCATCACGCGGACGAGTAGGCAGTTATTAGTGGTTAGTGGGCAAGTGTCAATACATCAAGGTCACTTTTGTGTCGTAACAATGACAAGTGGCAATACATCAAGGTCACTCTTTGAATCGTTTTCTTGGAAGAGTGTATGCCAC
>JAUWJC010000075.1 GCA_030607895.1 Pirellulales bacterium | reverse complement strand
CTGGTCCCTTTTTCGGCTCGAATAGCTAAATTCAGGATACACCATGTCAGGTCGCGGGGCAAGGGTGCGGGGTGGCCGATTCTTGCCCCGGGTGGTTGACTCTGGTATTCTAAATAGCTTGGGACCGTCTCAAACCGTTCGCCCAGGCAGCGCATGAGCGATTCAGCCCGAGGTCCGACAACCCCCATGGATGAAAGCATCCGGATTCGCGGGGCCCGGGTGCATAATTTGCGGAATCTCGATCTGGATATACCCCGCAACCAGCTGGTGGTGGTCACGGGCCCCAGCGGGTCGGGCAAGAGTTCGCTGGCTTACGATACGCTACATGCCGAGGGGCAACGGCAGTACATCGAAAGCCTGTCGGTCTACGCCCGGCAGTTCCTGCACCAAATGGAGCGGCCCGACGTAGACCTGATCGAAGGTCTCCAGCCGACGATTTCGATCGATCAACGCCCGGGCATCCGGAACCCGCGAAGCACGGTGGCCACGGTCACGGAGATTTACGACTACTTGCGGCTTCTGATGGCCCGGCTGGGCGAGGCGAACTGCTACCGGTGCGGCGAGCCGATCCGACAGCAGACGACCGAACAAATCATCGAGGAGTTGTTGTCGCTACCGTCCGGCACCCGGCTGATGGTTTTGGCTCCGATGGTCCGCGGGCGCAAGGGCGAGCACAAAGAGACGTTTGCGGCCATTCGCAAGGCCGGCTTCATCCGCGCCCGGGTCGATGGCGAGGTAATCGACGCACACGAGCCGCCGGAGTTGGTCCGCCAGCGGGCGCACAACATCGAGGCGGTGATCGACCGCGGGGTTGTTCGCGAGGGTATTCGCAGCCGGCTTGCCGAGTCGATCAACCTGGCGGTCCGCCACGGCGACGCCCTGGTACTGGCCGTTTACGAAGAAAAGACGCCCGAAGGGGGCGTCTGGCACGAGCGGCTTTTCAGCACGCAATACGCCTGCCCGAACTGCAAGATCAGCTACGAGGAGTTGGAGCCGCGCACTTTCAGCTTCAACAGCCCCTATGGTATTTGTCCCACGTGCGAAGGGCTTGGGGCCCGGGTCCGGTTCGACCCAGAGTTGGTAATTGCCGACGTGAAGCTATCGCTGGCCGGCGGGGCGATCGGACCGTGGAAAGGAGCCTCGCCGCCGGCCGAGCGAAAGCACAAGACGCAGTTGCGCGAGTTCATGTCGACGGCCGGGTTTCGCTGGAACACGCCGCTGTCGAAGCTCCGTCCCAAGATTCGCCGTCAATTGCTTCATGGCGACCGGTGCCGGTTCCTCGGCCTGTTGGTCCTGCTGGAAAAGGAATACGTCACGACTATCAGCGAGTCTGCCCGGCAGCGGCTCGAAACGTTTCGCGGCCGAATAACCTGCCCCGACTGCGGCGGTGCCCGGCTGAGACCCGAGGCGCGGTCCGTCCGTGTCGGCAAGAAGGCGATCCACGAGATCGTCGCCCTCACGGTGACCGAAGCCCGGGAGTTCTTCGACCGGCTCGAATTCGACGAAGACGAACTGCCCATCGCCGAACCGATCGTCTTGGAAATATTCTCGCGATTGGAGTTCCTCGACAAGGTGGGCCTGGAGTATCTCACGCTCGACCGGCCTGCCGATACCCTAAGCGGCGGCGAACTGAAGCGGGTGCGGCTGGCCACCGGATTGGGGTCCGCCCTGGTGGGTGTCTGCTACGTCTTGGACGAGCCGTCGATCGGGTTGCACCCGCGCGACAACCGGCGGTTGATCGGAGCGCTGCGCGATTTGCAGGCACGGGGAAACACCGTGCTGGTGGTCGAGCACGACGAGGCAATCATGCGCCGGGCGGATTGGCTTATCGACTTGGGGCCGGGCGCCGGCCGGCACGGTGGGCAAATCGTCGCACAGGGAACGCCCCGGCAGGTTGCCGAAAACCCCGATTCGCTCACCGGGCGCTACCTGGCCGGCCGGGCGAAAATACCCCTGCCCCGGCGCCGACGGAGAATCGCAAAAACCCGATCGATTACCATCAAAGGTGTTTCCACAAACAATCTGAAAAACGTGACGGCCTGCTTCCCGCTGCAGGCGTTTGTTTGTCTGACGGGCGTGAGCGGCTCGGGGAAGAGTTCGCTTCTGAGCGAGACGCTCAGCCGGGCACTCCTCAGGCGGCTGGGTGGTATCGCTCCCAAGCCGGGTCCGTACACCAGTCTCCGCGGCACCAGCCGGATCGACAAGGTAGTGCAAATCGACCAGTCGCCTATCGGCCGCACGCCCCGCTCGAACCCGGCCACGTACAGTGGCACCTTCGACGAAATCCGCAAGGTGTTTGCCAACACGCGCGCCGCGCGCGAGCGCGGGTACAAGGCGGGACGGTTCAGCTTCAACGTGAAGGGCGGGCGTTGCGTGGAATGTCAGGGGCAAGGCGTGCGGAAGATCGAGATGAACTTCCTGCCCGACCTCTATGTCACCTGCCCGGTGTGCGAAGGAAAGCGATTCAACCGCCAGACGCTGGAAGTCCGCTACCGCGACAAGTCAATCGCCGACGTTTTGGACATGCGCGTGGACGACGCGGCCGTGTTCTTCGAGAACTTCCCCGTCATCGCCCGGCTGCTGAAAAGCCTCCAGGAAGTGGGCCTCGGATACCTGAACCTGGGCCAGGCTTCCACCACTCTCTCCAGCGGCGAAGCCCAACGCATAAAACTGGCCACCGAGTTGAGCCGCGTCGAGACCGGCAACACGCTCTATATTCTCGACGAGCCGACCACCGGGTTGCACTTCGACGACATCAAAAAGCTGCTCGACGTGCTCTCCCGGCTGGTCGACCTGGGCAACACGGTCATCGTCATCGAGCACAACCTCGACGTAATCAAAACGGCCGACTGGATCATCGACCTGGGACCCGAAGGCGGAGAGGCCGGCGGCCAGGTAGTCGCAACCGGCACGCCCGAACAAATCGCCGCCGCCCAAGGCAACCACACCGGGCGGTATCTGCAAGCGGTGCTGAAACGTAACGGCGACCGAAAAAGGGACCAGGTTTAATTTGTGCGAAGCACCCTTCGGGCCGTTCCGGCAAATTAAACCTGGTCCCTTTTTCGACGGCCGCTTGCAGCCGGGATTGAACTCCTCTCTCGGCGAGGATACAATTCAACCGTTGGAGGATTGTGTTATGCTCAAATCCGTTGAAGGCGTCTACCGGGCCGGCAAGATCGAATTGACCGAACCCGTGCCCAAGGAGATCGAGGGCCCTGTGATAGTGACTTTCCTCTCTGATACATCTAACTCGGCCGTCGATCTGGCCCGGCGCGGCATCGATCGACAGCAAGCAGCCGATCTGCGCACGCGGCTGGCGGCGTTCGCTGAAGACTGGCAACGGCCGGAAATGGACGCATACGATGCCCAATAAACGTGAAGAGCCTATTTTGGACGAGCCTTTGCGGCCGCGGCTGCCTCCGAGGGTTCGAGCGGCCGATGGTAAACCTTCACCTGGGCCAGTCGACCGGTCACCTGGAAATCGGGCCCCGGCTGCCCGCTGTACTGGCCAACATGCAGGTTGCCCGGCCAGGGCTCCGTGTTGACCGTGCCGGCCTTTTCCGCAACCAGCTTGCCGTCCTCGAACAGGCGTGCCGTGCGACCGTCGTAGGTGGCGGCCAGATGTATCCAGCGGCCCTCGGCCGGCCGGCCGCCGTCGCAGTCGATGCCGCCGACGTGCCATCGCCAAACGCCGCCGAACCGCTGCAAGAACCACCCGGCACGCTTCCAGTGGCCGCAACTGACGATCACCGGCATCTTTCCCGGTGCGTCGAACCACACCCAGCAGGTAATCGACAGCGGCTGCTGGAGGTCGAACAGGCCGTGGTGCGGGAAAGACACATGGCCGCCGCGCCGCAGGTCGAGCACGCCGTCGGCGCTCTGGGCGGCACCGTGCCGCTTGCCGAGGAGAGTCTCACCGCCGTGGAGACGCCCACGCATGTCTCGGTCGAATTCGGCGGAGAACATCTGCTCTTTGATCGCAGTTGCAGTGGCCTCCACCGGCGCGGTGGGCTCGCTCTGGGCGCCGCGCCGGCTGACAGCACGAACCACATACGTCTGCGGCACGCCCAGTTCAACGGCAACGTCGGAATATGAAGTCCGCCGGACCGGCTCCGACGTGATCCTCTGCAACTCGCCGGTACCACGCCGACCGCGATAGACGTGGTAGCCATACACGGCATCCCGCGGCGCTTGCCACTTGAGCCGGACCGCACAGGACGCGGGCACCACCGTAAGACCTGTCGGAACCGGCGGCGGAACCGGCGGCGGCACGGCAACAGTTGCGTAAGCCGGCTTGCCGCGCCGCCCGGCGGTAGCGAGAACCAGCGCGTAGTGTTGCTTGCCGGTCGCGGCCTCCAGGTCCGAATACCGGAACAAGGGCGTTCGCACGAGAGACGTGCTTTCGTCGGGAGTGAAGTTCGCTTGGCCCGAGCGATGCAACTCGGCTTCCAGCCCGATTGTCCGGGCAGAACGCTCCCATGACAGGTGAACGATGCCCTCGCGGTCCACGCTCGCTTCCAGCGACGGCGTCACCTCCGGCACAAGCGGCGGGACGAAATGCCGGCACGACCCGGCGATAGCTTCCGCCCCGGGCATATCGATCCGCGGGGATGCCAGCGCTTGCTCGCGCGCGTTGCGGATGATTGCCAGTATCGCCTGGTAGTGTCGGTCGCCCGTGGATGTGAAGCTAATGACCGGCTCACCGGTTAGGTCGGGTGGCACGATCGGTTGTCGCGGGAATTTCTCGGGCGGCAGCACGGCGTGGGCGTAGCCTCGCCAGAGCAAGTGGATTCGCTGACGTCGGGGGTCCACCTTGCGGTCGCGGCACAACCCCAGGCCGAGGCCGTCGCTGTTCTTAGCAAGCGGCGCGCGCAGGATACGGCTGAACTCCGGGTTCTTGAGGTTGATCCAGTCGTTCTCGAAATAAGAGAGACGCTTTCCGTCACCGTGGCACCGCATGCAGCCGGCCGCTTGCATCTGGGCGGTTATAGCCGCTTTGGTCTTGCCCCAGTGCTTGATTGCACAGCCGTGCTCGGTGTAATCCCACGTGCCGTGATACAGCCCGTTGGTGTCGATCCAGGCCATCAACAGATCTCGCTCCGGGCGGGTCAGATCGGCGATGTGTCCGTCGTGTCCGGCCGCGAGCAACTCGGCCAATGGGGCGGCGCCGGAGCCGTGGGCGCGGGGTGGAAAGATCCGCGAGGACCATAGCGCCGTGCCGTTCATGCAATCGATGCCGGCAATCCAATAGGCGATCAACTGCGTTTCGCGCCGGCTGGTAAGGTTCTCGTAGCTGATGTTGAAGTGCTCGGTCCACCCGCCCGAGAGGTCCAACCCGGCGGCGATCCCTTCCTTGCCCCCATGGCAGCCGGCGCAGCGCTTGTCCAACACCGGCTGCACCATGCTTGGGTAGTCCAGGTAGCCGCTGCCCCACGACTCCGGCTGGAGTTGGCTGGGCGCACGGCCGAACGTCTCCGGCAGGACCGCCGAGGCCGCGCTAGTGCTGTACTTTTGCTCGTGGCAACCGATGCAAGAGCGGGTAGTCCCGGGGGCAGCTTGGACAAACGTCCTCATGCTTTGGACAAGCCGTCCCTCGGCATCCAAGGCCTGGAGGTAGACCGCCCGGCCGGCGGGCACCTCGAAGTAGGCCGACCCGTCCTTCTCTACCGGAACGATCCCCAGGAAGTTATTCGCGCCGAAGGCCAGCGCGCAACTGACCAGGAACGTCTGGTTGTAGGGGCTGCCTCCCATTCCCGTCCGGCTGGTCCGCGAGGTCTCCTCGATCACACGGAGCCATTTGACCTCGCCCCGCTTGACGCCCGAAAGACCCTGGTAGACGTCCTGTACCAGGAACCGGCCGGTGCGGGCTTGCCGGTCGGTGGTGTTGGGAATTACCGGCGGACGGCGTCGCGGTTTGACCAGCATGGGCGAGTGGAGGCAGATTTCCGGGTCCGAATGGACCACGATCCGCCGGCCGGTCCGGCCGAGCATCTCGATTACGTTGCGCTTGCCCGACGGCGTCCGTCCGCTGAAAAGGAACGTGTCTTCCGAAACCGGCCAGGGCTCGCAGGAGTCGCCCCGGTCGAAGGTCGGTTCGTCCGAATGCTCGATGTTGATGATCGCCGCCGGATCATCTTTTCCAAGTCGTGGATCGACCAGGGCGATCGAGCCGCGAGGCGTGCCGTTGTGCTTGGCGAACGTACCGACCACCAGGTGCGAGCCGGGCATGGGCCGGGTATCGAGGATCGCCTCCGGGAAAACCATGTTGTTGGAAAACAGGGCGGTCTCCTGGGTCCCGTCGGGATTGATCGTCCAAAGCGACTGGATCGTCAGCGCGTTCTTGTCCACGTACTCCCAACGGCCGAAGAGAATCCGGCCGTCGGGCAAAATGGCCGGATCGAACTCGTTGACGTTGTTCACCGAAATCGGATGCAGGTCCGACCCATCGGCGTTCATTACGTGCAGGATGGCCACGCCCGAGTTGGCGCAGGGCACCAGCCCGCTGGCTCGCGTGGAGAGGAGAACGATCCGCCCGTCGGGCAGATAGGCCGGCGCAATGTCGTGTTGCCCGCTCCGCGATCCCTGGTAGGAATCACAAGTCGGCGTCGGATCGGTCAACCGCCGCAGCCCCCGGCCGTCGACGCCGATTTCGTAGATGCTGGTGCTGCCGTCCGGCTTGCCCTTGAAACAGAACAATAGCTTCTTGGCATCCCAGCAGAGTTCGGGGTGAGTATAGACTCCCATGCCCAGCGTGCCGGGCGTGGTGGGGTCGATCACCGGGCGGATTTTCCACTCCACTCGCGGTGCGGATGGGTTCTCGATCAGATAAATCCCCCCACCGCCCGGCGGCCACTTGTAGTAAGTATCGTAAATGTGGATACCGGTGTACGAGTGCCGCTTGACGAACAACAGCGGAGCGTCCAAGAGCTTGAGCATCTCGCGTTCCACTTCCGGCTGCGTCGGCATCGGCGTCTGATCGGCAGACAAGGCATCGACAGCACCATATCCCCAAACGAGCAGAAGACCCGCCCATATCGGTGCTGCCGTTCTGCCGACTCTCATGGCGTTCTCCTTCGGTTCTCGTTAAGCGAAGTCCGGATACAGTACATTGTATCAGCGCTGGCCAACCGTGACCATCGAAGCGACGCGCGAGACGCTAATCCGGGTGCAGGAACGCACTTCTTGCGGCTTTGAGAAAGAGGTAGGGTGGGTCGAGCGAAGCGAGCCCCACCAACTACGATTCGGCTATTTGCTGGTGGGGCTCGCTTCGCTCGACCCACCCTACCTCTGCCGCCCAAAAGAAGTCCGTTCCTGCACCCGTGGATGAGGAAGTGCTCTGGCAATGTGGTGGGGGCAAGCTAGAATAGGACGGAATTGGGGTGAGCGGGTAATCTGATAATGCATCGTGCCCCGTGCAACAGGGACCAAAGGTGATCGAAAGGTGACACAAACACCTGCGAAAAACGAACCGCAGCAACCCACCGTCGAGTTGAAGGACCCGATGCTGGCGGCGTTCCTGGCGTGGCTTGTTCCGGGGGTGGGGCATCTGTATCAAGGGCGGCTGGGTAAGGCCGGGTTGTGTTTCGTCTGCATCATGAGCACCTTCTTGTACGGTCTATATTTGGGGGGGAATAAGCAACTCGGATGGGGTCGAGTGGTATATGCCTCGTGGCGCGAAGGCGACAAGCGGCTGCCATATTTGTGTCAGATCGGGATGGGCTTGCCGGCGCTGCCGGCCCTGGTGCAGGCCAATCGGGTTCGCAAGGGAAACCCGCCCTTATGGAACGGCTTCATGGCCCCACCGTCGCAGGCACGGGGAGATTTCGATCGGTCCGGGCAGCCGATCAGCCATGGCGGTTTTGACGAGTCGGGCCGCGTAACCATCAACAAGCTGCATTACGACATGAACCGTTTCTTCGAGTTGGGTACCGTCTACACGATGATCGCCGGATTGCTGAACATCCTGGCCGTGTACGACGCTTGGGGCGGGCCGGTGTTTATCGAAAGCGGTCGAAAAGACGAAGAAGAAGAGGAAAAAGCAGAAGACGAAGAATGAAGGCAGCCGCTTGCCGCTTCGAAGCACCCAACTCTCAACACCCAACTCTCAACTCTCAACTCTCAACTCTCAACATACCCATGGACAACCTCTTGTTGGCCGCCGTCGGAAATAGCGACATGTGGTACGCCCTGCCGCTGGTGATAGCGGTTAGCCTGGTCTATTCGGCTACCCGGCACGAACGAATGGGACCGATTCTCGGCCACGCGCTACGAATCGGTGTTTGGATCGTCGGCTTCATGGCGATGGTGTTCGTGGTGTTGCTGTTGATTTCTTGGTGGCTGTGAGGACACAGTGGCTGTGAGGACACACGGATGAGAATCGTAGTGTTGGGGGCTGGTACGGTCGGCACCTCGATCGCCGATATGTTGTGCCACGATCGGCACAGCGTTACGGTTGTCGACCACGATCCGGCCAACACCCGCAGGGTAAACGACGAGTTGGACGCCCGCGTGGTGACCGGCTCGGCGGCCCAATCGAGCGTGCTCTTTCAAGCCGGCGTATTGGGGGCCGACTTGTGTCTGGCCGTCACCGGCAGCGACGAAGTGAACATGATCGCCGCCAGCATGGCCAAGGCGATGGGCGCCCGGCGGACCGTCGCCCGGGTTTATGCCCCCGTATTCCGCGATCTGAGTACCTTCGACTACCAGCGGCACTTCAACATCGACCGGCTGTTGAGCATGGAGCACCTTTCGGCCATGGAGTTGGCCCGCGGAATCCGCCACCCCGACTCGATCGCGGTGGAAAACTTCGCTCGCGGCGAGTTGGAGATGCAGGAAATGGACATCGTCGACGAGACTCCCGCGATGGGCGTTCCGTTGAAGGACCTGGAGTTGCCGCCCGGCGTGCGAATCGGCTCGATCTCGCGCGGCGGCGTAACGTCTATTGCCGGGGCCACCGACCGGGTGATGATGGGTGACCGGATTACGCTGATCGGCACGCGGGAAGATGTCGACGAGGTCAAGGAGCAACTTCAGCGCGAACACCCACCCAAGAAAGACGTGGTCATTGCCGGCGGCGGTGAAACCGGATACCACCTCGCCCGGGTGCTCGAAGGACGACGCTTCGCCGTGCTGCTGATCGAGGCCGACCGCCAGCGGTGCGAGTTCCTCGCCGAGCACCTCAAGCACGCCACGGTAGTCAACGGCGACGCGAAGCGTCGGGCGAGCCTGGAGGAAGAGCGGGTAGGAAGCGCCGATGTGTTTGTCGCATGCACGGGCGACGACGAAGACAACATCATGGCTTGTGTCGAGGCCCGTGAGCTTGGGGCCCAAGAAACCATGGCCATCGTCAGCCGGCCCGACTACGCCAACGTGGTCGGCAAGCTGGGTATCAAGCCGGCGGTCAGCCCCCGCGAGGTTATCGCCAAGCAGATACTCGGCTTCCTCAACACGGGCACGGTAATCTCGCGAACGCTCCTTTCCAAGGGCGGAAATATCGAGATTCTCGAGATCGAAGTGGTCGAAGACGCGCCGGTCACCAAGCACGTCCTGGCCAAGCTCGAGTTACCCAGTCAGTGCCTCATCGCCGCGGTTATCCGCGAAAGCTACGTGATGCTGCCCGGCGCCGACGACCGCCTCAACCCGGGCGACACCGTCGTAATACTGGTCGATAGCTCCGTGATCGAAAAAACACTTGAGATGTTCAACACCAACGGCGGCTGACGTTTGAGGGGCGAGAGGCGAGAGCGAGGGGCGAGAAGACATGCGAACGAGTTCCGCTTGCGGCTTTGTAGCCCCAACCCGCATTTCTCACCAACCAGGGACGTACCGAAACAGTGTGCCACTGCTTCGCCAGAAGCAGTGCCGCGAAAACTCCCGGGAAAACACTGCTTCTAGCGAAGCAGTGGCACACCGTGGGTGAGAAATGCGGGCTAACAGCCTGAACCACCAACAATGAACAAACCTCTGCTGTGCAAGCTGCTGGGCCTTGTCGCCATGCTTATCGGGGGGTCCATGGCATTCGGCCTGCCCTGGGCACTGCCCATCTGTGGCGGCAATTGGCAGCACGAGCAGGAAGGTTTCATCGGCCTGGTCGGGTCGATGATCATTTGCTTTGCCGTGGGGATCGGGCTCCGTTACCTGGGGCGAAATGGCGACGCACAGCTTTTCCGAAAAGAAGCCATGGCCGTCGTCGGACTGAGTTGGGTGCTGGCCACCGTGCTGGGCGGATTGCCATACCGGCTTAGCGGAACCTATCGGACGGCCGGCGTGCGAATGAACACCGTCGACGCCATGTTCGAGTCCCAATCCGGCTTCAGCACCACCGGCGCAACCGTGCTTAGCGATCTGGAAGATCCTGATTTGGTCCCCCGGTGCATTCTCTTCTGGCGGTCCAGCACGCATTTCCTGGGCGGGCTCGGCATTATCGTGCTGTTTGTGGCCATTTTGGGGCAGGGCTCGGCGGGCAAGGCGCTGATGCGGGCGGAGATGCCCGGCCCAAGCCACCACACACCACAAGCGCGAATGCAACACACGGCCTGGGTCCTCTTCTTGATCTACGCCGGGTTGAACACCGCCCTGGCCGTACTGCTTCTGCTGGAAGGGCTCTCGCTGTTCGACGCCTTGTGCCACGCCTTCGGAACCATGGCCACCGGAGGATTCAGCACCTACAACGCCAGCATCGCACATTTCGCAACCGTGCCGGGGCTCAACGGACCGCTGATCGAAATGACCATCGCGGCCTTCATGCTCCTGGCCGGCACAAACTTCATGCTTATGTACATGGTCCTGATATTCAAGCCGCGAGCAATGCTGGCCGACATCGAATGGCGGACCTACGCCGTGGTAATCCTCGTCGTAACCGCGCTGGTCGTGGCAATCGGACTGTATCATCACGATTTCGACCACTGCGGAGCCGATCGCGGCAAAACCGAATTGCTGGCCGACGGCGCCGGCGAACAGCCACTGCCCGTTGGCAACGCGGTTCGCTACGGGCTGTTCCAGGTCGTCTCGATCATGACCACCACGGGCTTCTGTACCGACGATTTCGATAAGTACAACAGCTTTGCCAGGGGTGTGCTGTTGCTACTGATGTTCGTGGGCGGTTGTGCGGGCAGCACGGGCGGCGGTCTGAAGGTTATCCGCCACATTCTTTTCTTCAAAACGCTCTGGCTGGAGGTCGAGCAAGCCTTCCATCCCAGCGTCGTCCGACCGCTGCGGCTGGGCGGAGAACCGGTCGAAGATCAGGAACTCCGAAAAAACGTCCTGGTCTACTTCGGGTTGATCGTTGCTATCTTCGTAATCTCCTGGTTGTTGACCATCACCGTGGAACCAAACGCCACCTGGACCGATCACGGACACGCCGTCGAACACAAGCTGGTCGACGCCGCCACGTGCGTGGCCGCCACGCTGAACAACATCGGCCCGGGGCTGGGTGTCATCGGCGCAACCAAGAACTACACCAACTTCAGCCCCCCCATCAAGATCCTCTTCATTTGGCGAATGATGCTCGGCCGGCTGGAAATCTTCGTGCTCCTCGTCCTGTTCGTTCCCGGCTGCTGGCGGAACCAGTAGCTTCTCCGGCGACAACCGCGACAGGATCAACGGATCGCGTCGTCATGGTCCACGGCGTGGCCCTGAATGCTCGTGTGCGCCCCAACCCCCCCGTTG
>JAUWJC010000141.1 GCA_030607895.1 Pirellulales bacterium | reverse complement strand
GAAAAAGGGACCAGGTTTAATTTGTGCGAAGCACCCTCCGGGCCGTTGGAGGCAAATTAAACCTGGTCCCTTTTTCGGTCAGTCGGCTACCTGAAATTGCATGGTCCTTGCTTCGGCCACCCGATGCGATGCGTCGAGGACTTCAATCCCAACGAGGTTCCCGTCGGCATCATAGTCGAGAATCACCCCCGGCTTGTCCTCGTCGCTCTCGGCCACCGGGCCGGGCTTGAGTTCCAAGGTCAACGTGTCGCTCTTTGCGTCGTAGGTTGCTTTCATGGTCGGCTCCTGTATTTCTCAGTCCTGCTGGTTCGGTATGCCGTGACTACCTCGGACGGCGCGCGGTCCACGTCCACGAACACCCGCACCAGGTATCCACCGATCAATCCTTGCGCAACCACCCGGCCGGGGCGCACCGGCAATACTTCCTCTGGTGCCCTCAGCACGCGGCGGACGTCCGCCTCCGCCAGTTGGCGTCTGGCCATTTGCGCGGCCGCGTGCTCAGTCAGTATCGCTCGGCTCAGGTCCATCACGTTACTTTGATTCGGGGTATTCTTGGAACATCATGCCGGTTTTGGCCGTGGCTCGAACTTGTGGCGGCGGCCTAATTCCCAATGTCGCATTTGTTGTGCGGGCACTTTGCGAACCGTACCATTCCAAGGGGACAGGGACAAGGGGTGAGGGATGAGGGACGAGGGGTGACGGAGCCGCAGGCAGGCCAATTCGGGGGCTTGACAACCGGCCGTCGGTTTGATACATTTGTTCAGCATGCCGTGGCATGCCATGCCGTGACGCGGCGCGGCTCTTTCTCAATTCGACGACCCCTTGCGTCCTACCCCCTTGCGTCCTAGCATGGATTTCTCACCACAGAGGACACGGAGGCCACAGAGGTTCTTGATAGAACCGGTTTGCAGCCATCAAACCTGCCGACAATCTGACCGACAACGGTGTGGAGTACGGCAGCCTGTAAGTCCTTCCCTCTGTGCTCTCTGTGTCCTCTGTGGTGGATTCGTTCGTGAGAAATGCGTCATAGCGACTTTGCGTGATATCTTTTGTTGGATATTGGGGCGGCCAAAACGGCCAACAATTCAAGCGATTGTAACTCGTTGTAGCCTAGAGAGTTACAGCGGCGGATGACTCGAGAAAAGTCCTCTTGACAAGAGTTTCGGCAAGGTAGGATCGCCAATGACCCGACGCTGTAAGTTGACGGTGGATAACAACTTGCAACCGCACACGACGGCCGATGGGAATTATTGGACGGCTGAAGCATACGTCCATAATGTCCAACAATTCGCAAAACCCCGAGAAAACGGCACTTGCCGGCGGACGTACATGGAAAATTCGTAATGCCGCCGGCGAAAGGAGTTGAGATGAAGTCGAGACTACCCCGGGCGACAAGGCGTGAGTTTCTCAAGGCGGCCGGTGCCGCCTGTGCAGTGCCGTACGGCATTACGTCGGCGGCCTTGGGCGGTGCCGGTCGCTCCCAGGCCGGCGAGCGGATTACCACGGCGCTGATTGGGGCCGGCGGCCGAGGTCGGCAGATTATGGCCGGCGGCGATCAGGTCGTGGCCGTTTGCGACGTTGACGCCAAGCATCGCGAGAAAGCCAAAGCCAAAATCGATGCCATGTCGGGCAGCCGGGCTTGCGCGGCTTACAACGACTTCCGCGAGGTATTGGACCGAGATGACATCGATGCCGTGGTCGTTGCCACGCCGGATCATTGGCACGCCCCGATCGCAGTGGCGGCGATGAAGGCCGCCAAGGCGGTCTACATCGAGAAGCCGATGACGGTCTGCATCAAAGAAGGACGAATGATGGCCGACGTGGCAGAGCGTTACGGCTCAATCCTTCAGGTGGGCAGCCAGCAGCGTTCCGACGAGAAGTTCCTCAAGGCGTGCGAGTTGGTGCGCAACGGTCGCATCGGGGAGCTTCGCACGGTGAGGGTTGAGATTCCCACCCGCTCCGGAAGCGCGGACCCTTGGTCGCCCCAGCCGGTTCCCCCGGAGTTGGACTACGATCTGTGGCTTGGGCCCGCCCCTTGGGCACCGTATCACCGCAACCGCTGCCACTACAAGTTTCGATTCGTGAGCGACTACTCGGGCGGCGACGTGACCAACTGGGGCGCCCACCAACTGGACATCGCCCAATGGGGTATCGGCGCCGACGATTCCGGCCCCCGCGAGGTGGAGGGCCGCGGCAAGCGCAACGCCACCGGCCTGCACGATGTGTTCTACGACGTGCATGTGGATTTCACCTTCGCCGGCGGCGTGAAGGTCGAGCTGCGAAGCGGCGGCAACGGCGTGCGGTTCCAGGGCACGGAAGGCTGGATTTACGTCAGCCGGCAGCGGCTCGACGCCAAGCCGAAGTCGGTGCTCGGCTCGCGAATCGGCCCCGACGAAATCCACCTGGCCCCGCAAGGCACCGCTGGCACCCACATGGGCCTTTGGTTAGACTGTATCCGGGCACGAAATCCAAAGGGGCTGAACGTCCCGGTTGAAGTCGGTCACCGCTCCGCCACGCTCTGCCACCTGGCCAACATTGCCATGGAACTCCGGCGAAAACTGAAATGGGATCCCCAGGCCGAGCAGTTCATCGACGACGACGAAGCCAACCGCATGACCTGGCGGCCGATGCGCCAACCGTGGCGACTGTGAAAATGTATCTGGTGTGATACGGGAAGAAAGCCGATGATTTGTGACATTTGTGGTCAAGAAGGCGCCCGCGTTCGTCACGTGGCACGCAGTTATGGTGAAGGTGAAAGTCTGCTTGTGATCGAGGGAGTCCCTGTTGTCAGTTGCCCACAATGCGGCGAAAGCTATCTGACCGCTGAAACACTACAGGAAATTGAACGCCTAAAACTGCACGGACAGACCCTTGCGGAAGAACGCCCCGTGCGTGTGGCCGTCTTTACTTAGCACTACACCGCTATATTGTTGCGACAGACGTAACCCGAATGCTTCCAAAGCGTTGTGGGGTTGTTGACGTTTCCGATAGTCGTTTAGCCGCCGGGCTTGCCCGGCGCGTTGGCCGGTGTCAATATGCTCCAGCGCAAACGCGCCGGGCAAGCCCGGCGGCTAAACAGTAGATCAGTAGGAGTCTGACCGATGAACCGGCCGACCGAACGAAGTCCCGACAGGCGAGAGTTCCTCAAGCGTGCCGCGGCCGGCGGCTCAACCGTTGTTGCGGCCGCACCGTACCTGATCACGTCGACCGCTCTGGGGGCCGCCGGCGCCGTGCCCGCCAGCGACCGGATCACCGTGGGGTTCATCGGCGTGGGCGGGCATGGCATCGCGCGAAACCTGCGGACGTTCCTGGCCCAAGCCGACGCCCAGCCGGTCGCGCTGTGCGACGTGGACACCCGCCAGATCGCCAAGGCGCTGGAGGTGGTCCGCAAGCAGCGCGGCGAGAGTTTCTCCTGCCAGACCACCCAGGATTGGCGCGAGGTGATCGCCCGGTCCGACGTCGACGCCGTGATGATCTCCACCGCCGACCACTGGCACGTACCCATGTCGGTCGCGGCTATTCGGGCCGGCAAAGACGTGATTTGCGAGAAGCCCACGCTGACGATTGCCGGGGGTCGGGCGCTGGTCGATACGGTCAAGCGCTATGGGGCCGTGTTCCAAATGTCGACCGAGGACCGCTCGATCCCGATCTACCACCGCATGGCCGAATTGGTCCGCAACGGGCGGATCGGCAAGCTCCAGAAGATTTACGTGCAGCTTCCGGGTGGGCCGGGCAACCCGGGAGACCCAAAACCCAAACCTGTTCCCAAGGAATTGGACTGGGAGATGTGGCTGGGACCCGCCCCATGGAAGCCGTATCGCGCGGGGCTGCACCGGTCCCACTGGCGATGGAATCGGGACTACTCCGGCGGCAACCTGGCGGATTGGGGCGGCCACCAACTCGATACGGCCCAACGAGCCAACGACACCGAGCGGACCGGCCCGGTCGAGGTCGAGGGCACCGGCAAGCGACACGCCGGCGGCCTGTACGACACGTACTACGAGTATCATATAATCTGCCGCTACGCCAACGGGGTCGAGATGCACATCGACAGCGGCGGCACGGGCTTGAAGTTCGAGGGGAGCGAGGGCTGGCTGGGTAACAGCGGCTGGTGCAAACCGATCGAGGCCAGTTCGAAGAAGATTCTCGGTAGCGTGATCGGTCCGGAGGAACTCCACCTGTTTATCTGCCCGCAGGGCGAGCACCGCAACTTTCTCGACTGCGTCAAAAGCCGCCGCGACCCATACTTCCCCGCGGAGACCGGTCACCGCTGTTGCTCGGTCGCCCACCTCGGCAACATCGCCATGGATCTCGGTCGCAAGCTCCGCTGGAACCCGGACACCGAGGAGTTTGCGGACGACGCCGAGGCCAACCGCCTCAGGTCCCGCGCGATGCGCCAGCCGTGGAGGATATAGGTGATCAACGGATGAGATTCTGCTACAATTAGGTTTTTTAACCCCCTTCAAGAGAAAAGGAGAGCAAGATGTCTGAGAGGACGAACATGGTTGTAGGCCTGGTGATGATGGCCCTTTTGCTGGTCGGGGCTGTTCCGGCCCGGGCGGCCGACGAGGCCTTGGACAAGTCGTTCGACGCTTTGAAGACCTACGACTGGGGCGCCAACCGGGCGGTCCTGGGTGCCATCGACAAGGCCGTCGTGGCTTCCAACGGCAAGGCCGACGCGCAAAAAGCCCTGGAAAAGCGGCTGGCCGCCGTGCTCGGTACCGACGCCACCGGCGCGGCCAAGGATTTCGTTTGCCGCAAGCTGAGCCTGATTGGATCGGCTCAATCCGTGCCGGCCTTGGCGCCGCTGTTGACCGACGAGAAACTTTCACACATGGCCCGATATGCCTTGGAGCGGATGTCCTGCCCCGAGTCGGTCAAGGCCATGCGCGGCGCCCTGCAGAACACCAGTGGGCGAGTGAAAGTCGGCGTGATCAACTCGCTGGGCGTTCGCCGCGACGCGGAGGCCGTCGGCCCGTTGTCGGCCTTGCTGGCAGACTCCCTCGAGGAGGTTGCCTCTGCCGCGGCCGCCGCGTTAGGCTCGATCGGCACCTCCCAGACGGCCAAAATCCTGGGTGACTTTCAGAAGAAAGCCCCCGAGGGACTCCGTCTGGCGGCCGCCGACGCATATCTGGTCTGCGCCGAACGCCGCCTGGCCGACGGCAAGAAGGCCGAAGCCATGCTGATCTACAAGTCGCTGGCCAAGCCGGATCAGCCCAAGCACGTCCGCCTGGCAGCGATGCGCGGACTGTTGGCCGCAACGGGGAAGAAATGAGAGTTGTCCTTGGACAACCATCAAGCAGGAGAAAAATCGTTGATAGGGATCAACAGAACAACAACGGTGCCGGCTCTGCTGCTCTTCGGCCTTGCCTGCCTGGCCGGTAGTCTATCGCAGGCTGCCCAAGCGGAGCCCAACGAACCGCTGGTCCAGATGATCGTTGAGCTAATCAACGATAAGGATCGTGACATGCGGGCGTTGGGGTTCCAACAGGTCCGGGAGGAGGTGCCGGGTGAAGCGGCCACCAAACGGTTCGCCGCTCTGGTGAAGGAACTACCACCCGACGGAAAAGCGGGGCTGTTGGAGGCCTTGGGCGATCGCCAAGACGCGGCCGCCCGGCCGAC
The DNA here is from genome assembly GCA_030607895.1 of Pirellulales bacterium. Taxonomy (GTDB): domain Bacteria; phylum Planctomycetota; class Planctomycetia; order Pirellulales; family Thermoguttaceae; genus JAUWJC01. Next base: position 3,239 of record JAUWJC010000141.1, on the reverse strand, counting down.
GGTCCTGGAAATGCTCGGCAGCCAAGACCCGGCTGTCCGCACCGCGGCCCTGAAGGCCCTGGGGTCCCTGGGAACCGTGGCCGACGTGCCTCTGCTGGCCGGGAAGACCGCCACCGGCTCCGATCCGGTAAAGAACGCTGCCCGAGGAAGCCTGGTTCGCCTGCGGGGCGACGATGTGAACGGCGCAATCGTCGCCGCGATGGCCAAGGCCGAGCCGGACGTTCGCGTCGCGTTGCTCGGTGTATTGGCCGCCCGAAACGCCCGGGAAAGCCTTCCGGATGTCCTGAAAAGCGTAAAGGCCGAGGACCCCGGGGTCCGTTCGGCCGCCCTTGGCGCTTTGCGATTCCTGGCCGACGAGAACGATACCGCGGCGATTGCAGGCATCCTTAAAGCGGGCGACGACGCCCAGCGCAAAAAGGCGGAGTTGGCCCTGTTGGCCGTGTGCAGCCGCGGCGGCCAGACATCCGCCAAGGCAATCATCGCCGCCTTGGCCGACGCCGACGTGCCGTCGCGGATCGCCCTTTTGCACGGGTTGGCGCGGGCGGGTGGTGCGGCGTCGTTGGAGGCAATCGTCGCCCGGCTAAAGGACGACGATGAAGCAGTCCGCGCCGAAGCCGTGCGGATGCTTTCCGGCTGGGGAGATCCGGCCGCCGTGCCTCATCTGCTGGAAATCGCCAAGCCCAGCGAGAGCCTCCGTCATCGGGTCCTGGCCATTCGCGGCCTGGTCCGTCTGGCAAGTCCACGCGATGACAAGCCCGCCGATCTGAAGATGCTATCCGAGTTGATCAAACTGGCGCGGCGACCACAGGAGAAGTGTCTTGTGCTGGGAGTGTTGGGCGGCGTCGGCACGTCGGAGTCGCTGGCCCTCGTCACGCCCGCCTTGGACGATCCGACGCTTGCGGAGGAAGCCGGTCTTGCCGCGGTGATGATCGCAGAGAAAATGAAAGATGGGGACAAGAGCAAGATACGGGCGGCCATGGAGAAGGTCCGCCGGCAAGTCAAAAATCAGAAGGTGCGCGACCGGGCCCAGAAGATACTGAAATCATTGTGATGACTTGGGTATATGCGACATCGCCGCGGCCGCAACCAAACCGTTTAGCCCCGGGCGGCCCCGCCGGGGAACCATTACGAGGAGAAACAGGCGTGAAGCGTTTTCATCGCATCGTATCAGGCCGTATTTGGCTGGTCCTGATTGTGGGCACGACGTGTGCGGTTGCCGGCTGCTCGAAAGTCGAGCGGCCCGGTACGCCGACGCCCGGCACGTCCGAGACGGCGGCCGGCCCGAAAAGCGACGTTGCCAAGCTGGTTCCCATCGAGATCAAGTTGCCCGCCCCGGCCTTCCGCGGCACACCCAAGCCATCGAAAGAACCGAACGTGGAAGCCCCGCTGGGCAAGCCGCGGCCGGCGTTTCTGGCGCCCGAAGGCACGGTCAACCTGGCACGGGGAAAATCGGTCGCCGCAAGCGACCCCGCGCCGGCCGGCGGCGAAGTGGACTACGTCACCGACGGCGACAAGGAGGCCTCCGACTTCGGCTACCTTGGATTGCGGTCCGGCACCGAGTGGGTCCAGGTAGACCTGGACCGGCAGGCGACCGTCTACGCCGTGCTGGTTTGGCACAATCACGCCGAAGCTCGAGTGTACCGCGACGTGATCGTGCAAATCGGCGACGATCCCGACTTCCTCGACGCCGTAACCGTGTTCAATAACGACTACGACAATTCGTCCGGGATGGGCATCGGGCCGGAGGTGGGCTACGTCGAGACCGCCGAGGGTAAGCTGATCGACTGCCGAGGCTCGCAGGGCCGCTACGTCCGCCTCTACCGCCGCGGCAACCACATGGACGACAAGAACCACTACACGGAAGTGGAGGTCTACGGCAGGCCGGTAGAATAATCAAAAAAGGGGTCAGAACTATTTTTCACGACGGTTGGAGTGGACTGTTGGTTGATGGTTTCGGGCGAAAAATAGTTCTGACCCCTTTTTTGATACTGATCGTCGCTGCCGCGGCGGGGTTACGCCTGACGCGGCTTGACAATCGGCCCATGCACTGCGACGAAGCGGGGCAAGCCCTCAAGTTCGGCAAGCTGTTGGAGCGCAGTGAGTACGTCTACGATCCTTACGAGTACCACGGCCCCAGCCTGAACTTCCTCACGCTACCGATCGCCCGACTGGCATCGGCGGAGAGACTGACCGAGATTACCGAGACGCATCTTCGCCTCTTGCCGGCGATCTTCGGCATCCTTTTGGTGTGGCTTGTCTGGCTCGTGCGCGACGAGCTGGGCTATGAAGCGGCCCTTTGTGCCGCCGCGTTTACGGCCGTCTCCCCGGCAATGGTCTTCTACAGCCGCTACTACATCCATGAAATGCTATTGGTGTGTTTCACCTTCGGGGTAATCGTGGCGTTCTGGCGGTACCAGCGGGAAGTTTCCGCCGCCGAACAACAGCCGACGCGCCAACGGTGGCGGCGGCAATGGTTTTGGCTCGTGCCCGTCGGCCTGTGCCTGGGTATGATGCACGCCACCAAGGAAACCTGCGTGATCCCGCTGTTTGCCATGGCAGTGGCCGCGCTGGCCTGTTCGTGTTGGGCGAAGCGGCTGGCGCTTGGTCCCCTCTCCCTTTGGGAGAGGGTTAGGGTGAGGGCCGGTCGGAGCGAACCGCTGGATTTCAGGCATTTCCAGTTCCGAAACGTCTTGCACCCTCACCCCCGGCCCCTCTCCCAAAGGGCGAGGGGAGACTTTCCGCAAGCCCCCCGGCCCCTCTCCCAAAGGGAGAGGGGAGACTTCGCGCAAGAGAATCGCCAGTCCCCTCTTTTCGCGGGCCTGATCGTGCTGCTCACCGCCGCATGTGTCTCGATGCTGCTCTTCTCCTCGTTTCTGAACAACCCACGGGGGATACTCGACTCCGTTACCACATACTCTCACTACCTCCGTCGGGCGTCGGGTGAAGGAAGCGCCGGACCGCACGATCATCCGTGGCACTATTACTTCCAAATCTTCTTCTGGTGGCATCGCCCGGGCGGGCCCATTTGGAGCGAAGCACCCGTCGCCGTATTGGCCCTGGTGGGATTGACCGCCGCGGTGTTGGGTAGGGCCGAAAAAGGGACCAGGTTTAATTTGTGCGAAGCACCCTCCGGGCCGTTGGGGCAATTTAAACCTGGTCGCTTTTTCGGCCCCGCAGCAGCATTGCGAACACGGCGAATTGCGGCCACCAGGAAGGTGCCCGATCCGCAGGCCGGGTCG
>JAUWJC010000033.1 GCA_030607895.1 Pirellulales bacterium | reverse complement strand
CACTATCCACTGACCACTATCCACTGACCACTATCCACTGACCACTGACCACTACCCGCCACATGTCCGAAACCGAACAGTGGACCGTTGGCCGCTTGCTCCAGTGGACGACCGACTACCTGAAGGGTCACGGTTCGGACAGTCCGCGGCTTGACGCCGAGGTGCTACTGGCCCAAGTGCTCGGTTGCCAGCGGATCGAGTTGTACACGGCCTTCGATGAACTACCCGACGAGCAGGCCCGGGCCGGCTTTCGCCAGTTGGTTCGCCGCCGGGCGGAGGGTGTGCCGGTGGCGTACCTTGTCGGCCGGCGGGAGTTCTATTCGCTTTCGTTCCGCGTCACACCCGACGTGCTCATCCCGCGGCCCGAAACCGAGCTGGTGGTGGTGGCCTTGTTGGACCTCGCCCGGCAGTTGCCACACGAGCAAGAGATCGCCATTTGCGACGTGGGCACGGGCAGCGGTATCCTGGCCGTTTGTGTGGCCAAGCACTTGACATCGGCCCGGGTGGTGGCGGTCGATGTAAACCGGGCGGCCCTGGAGGTGGCCCGATCCAACGTGGCGGAGCACGCGGTGAAAGACCGCGTAACACTTCTCGAAAGCGACCTGCTGGCGGCGGTGCCGAGCACGCGGCGGTTCGACTTCATCATCAGCAATCCACCTTACGTCAGTTCGGCGGAAATGGAAACGCTGATGCCCCAGGTCAAGGACCACGAGCCGCGGGCCGCATTGCTGGCCGGCGAGCGAGGTACGGAGGTGATCGAAAGGCTCATTCCGCAGGCTGCCGAGCGGTTGAACCGCGGGGGGCACTTGTTGATCGAGATCAGCCCGATGATCCACGACGCGGTCCGGGCGATGCTGGAGGCCGACGGCCGTTTCCAGCTTGGCCCAACCGTCAAGGACCTGGCCCGGCTGCCTCGCGTGGTTCAAGCGATGAAGAAGTAGATAAATCAGAAATCAGAAATCAGAAATCCCAAATGGGTTCATTTCGGATCATCGGTGGCATGCGTCTGTCGGGGACGGTTCGGGCGAGTGGGTCGAAGAATGCGGCCCTGCCGATCATGGCCGCTTCGATCCTGGCCTCGGAGCCGGTCCGGCTGGAAGGCGTGCCGCGGCTGGCCGACGTCGACACGCTTGCGTTGGTGTTGCAGGAGTTGGGCGTGGCCGCCGAGCGAACACCCGACGGCAATCTGCTGATGGAGACAATCGACCCGACGCCCGTCCGCGCCCGATATGGGCTGGCTCGGCGGATGCGGGCGAGTTTCTGCGTGTTGGGGCCGCTGTTGGCGCGGCGCGCCAGGGCCATCGTTCCGCTTCCCGGCGGATGCAACATCGGCGACCGGCCGGTTGATTTGCACCTGAAGGGGCTGGCCGCCTTGGGGGCCGATCTACGGATCGAGCACGGCTACGTCGTGGCAAAGGCCGACCGGCTTACCGGGGCGACGATCCATCTCGGCGGCCGGCGGGGTCCAACAGTCACCGGTACGGCAAACGTGCTAAGCGCGGCCGTACTGGCCGAGGGAACCACCACCATTACCGGCGCGGCGGTCGAGCCGGAGATAGTCGACCTGGGTAACTTCCTCCGCGCGTTGGGTGCCCGAATCGACGGCCTGGGAACACACACCATCCGCATCCACGGCGTCGGCGAGCTTGGCGGAACCAGCTACCGCGTCATTCCCGACCGAATCGAGGCGGCCACCCTGCTTCTGGCCGCCGCCATTACCCGGGGCTCGGCAACCGTCGCCGGATTGATCCCGGCACACCTGACGGAGGTTCTCGCCGCGCTCCGTGCGGCGGGAGCGGAGGTAGAGGTTCAAGCGGAGAGCGTGACCGTCACGGCCGACGGCCCGCCACGCCCAACCGACATAACCGCGGCACCCTACCCGGGCGTACCGACAGACATCCAGGCCCAGTGGATGGCCTTGCTCTCGTTGGCCCGGGGCCGAAGCACTGTCACAGATCGGGTCTTTCCCAACCGCTTCATGCACGTGGCCGAGCTGAATCGGCTGGGCGCGTGCATCCAGCGCCGCGGGGCGTCGGCCGTCGTCAGCGGAGTCGAGCGGCTCAGCGGCGGAAGCGTCACCGCGTCGGACCTTAGGGCAAGCGCCGCGCTGGTACTGGCCGGCCTGGCCGCCGCCGGGCAAACCATCGTCCACCGAATTCATCACCTCGACCGCGGCTACGAACGGCTCGACCGGAAGCTTGGACAATTGGGAGCCGAAATCGAACGCGTGTCTGCGAAAACATCTTGCGGGAATACCGGCAGTTTGGTCCAATGAAGGAACTGACCAAGAGTTTGCTGGGGATGCGATGAGAACCACTCGCTATTTTGAGGAGCAGGTACTCCGCAAACGTCCGTACATCAAGCGCATATGGTGCCAACAAGCCTTGGCCAACCCGGTTCGACGGGAGATACAATCTGACGGGCGGATTCGTCACTGGGTCTATGTTGCCGAACTGGGGCGCTATTTGCGTGTGGTGACATTGGAGGACGGTGAGACGGTCCTCAATGCGTTTCCCGACCGTGACTTCGAGGAGCATATGCCATGAAACTCCACTATTACAGCGAGACCGACTCTCTCTACGTCGAGTTGATCGATCAGGCAAGCGTGGAGTCGCGAGAAGTGGCGCCAGGCATTGTGCTCGACTTTGACGACAAGAGCCGGCTGGTGGGCATCGACATCGATCACGCAAGCAAGAATGTCGAACTTTCCCGACTCGAAGCCGTCGCTCTGCCACTGGGTACCATGGCTCTGACTGGGCACTGAGCGTTTCCGACCCAGCCTACGCCTCTCGCGCACCGTGCGAATCCGCAAGCGGTTAGCCGTCTTCCAGGCCGCGGAAAACCTGCTGCATGAGGATGTTCTTCTTCGACGTGGCCGGGCCGGGGGTTTTGTCGTCGCGAAGGATGGCGTACATCATGTGGTACTTCGCGTCCAGGTCGTCGGCGTAGTGGACGATCAGAGCCTCGGGCGTCATGGGCGGTTTTGGCGAACCCCACTCGGGCAGGCGCTGGTGGGCGATGACCAGGTGTTCCAGCCGCAAGAGCAACTCGGGGTCGAGCGTGGCGGCGTCATCCGACATGGCGGCGGCCGCCTCGCGCACAATGTCCCGGCCCAAGAGCATGTGGCCGATCAGCGTTCCCTCGGCCGTGTAGACGGTCTCGGTCGGTTCCTGCCGGAGTTCGCGGAGCTTGCCGATATCGTGGAGTATTGCCCCGGCCACCACCAGGTCCTTGTCCAGCGGCGGTTGCTGGTCGGCATAGTACTCGGCGTACTTGTCGGCCAGGTAGATGCAGGTGCGCGTTACGCTGAGCGTGTGTTCGAGCAGCCCGCCGGTATAAGCGTGATGGTTCCGCCTGGCGGCCGGGCAATCCAGAAGCGCCTGGCGGTTGCCTGTTATGACGGACTGGATGAGCTTCCTTAACTGGGCGTTGGCGATCTGGGTGCGGATGATCTCCTCGATTGCGTCGAGCATGGCTTCCGGCTCGAAGCGCGACCGGGGTAGGCACATGGCCGGGTCGAACCCGTCGGCGGCGTCGGCCTCGGTGACTTCGCGAATCTTGCGGATGTCGAGCTGCGGCCCGTAGTCGGTCTCCCGGTAGGTCGCTCGGAGCTTGTAGTAGTTGCCCGGCGTCCACTCGTCGCGGCAAGGGATGGTCCAGGGCGAATTGTCCCAGATGGGGAACGTCACTTCGCGCCGGGCGTCGCGGAAACCGACCTTGAAGTACGGGCTGCCGTTCTTTGTTAGGAGTTCCTCCTTGGAGGTCATCAGCGCGAACAGATCGGCTTCCTGGCCGTTGACCATCTCCGATAGCGAGACAACCGCTTGGGATCGTGGGGACATCGTGTTTTGTCTTTCGGGCTCGTGACGAATTCATTAGGCTGTGTAGGTTATGCTTCAGCATAACATCATACCCAACGGCGTTATGCTGAAGCATAACCTACGTGGCTACTGACATTGATCGGATTCAATTGTAGCCGAGTACCCCCGTCTCAGGCAGTGGGCCAGTGACTGGGCGCCGGTCGAATCGCAACATCCACTGGAGATTACCCAGCCTGACATCCGAGAACAGAAATGGGGCGATAGACGCCGTTGGCTGCTGCCCGGCTCCCGGGGATTCGCTGCGCTCATCCCCGGGCGTAAACCCTCTCGAGCGTAAACCGCCTACCCACCACCCACGTGGTTTCCATGCAACGCAAACTGCTTCGCCCAAGACGGCCGAAGGCTCGCAGTGTCGCCCGAAATTGGGTCGATGCGTTCGTGGAGTACTCGGCCGGCGAGTGTCATCTGGCCGAAAACACGGTGGCGGCCTACCGACGGGATTTGAGCAGGTTCGTTACTTGGTTGGCCGGGCGTAGCGCCGCGGCCCTTTCCATTCGCGATCTGGCCGATTACGTCGGTTGGCTGCACGAGCAGCGGCTTGGCCCGGCCACCATCGCCCGGCATATCGTCTCGGTAAAGGTCTTCTTCCGCTACCTCCAGTTGGAAGGCGTTTTGGAAAACAACCTGGCCGAGTTGTTGGGTAGCCAGAAGCTTTGGGAGCGGGTCCCCAAGGTGCTAAGCACCGGGCAGATCGACTGCTTGTTCGAGAGTCCCGTCGAGGGCGATCCGTGTTGGCGTCGGGACCGGGCGCTGTTGGAGTTGCTCTATGCCACCGGCTGCCGGGCGTCGGAGATATCCAACCTGTGCCTGCGCGACGTGCATTTGGACGAGGGGTTCTGCCTCTGCCGGGGCAAAGGCGATAAACAGCGCCTGGTGCCGTTGGGCGGCCGGGCGGCCGACGCGATCCGCATCTATCTGGAACACGAGCGTCCGGAGTTGGCCTCCCGAGTTTCGGCCGATCCGCCGTGGGTACTGCTTTCGTACCGCGGCCGGCGTTTGCGTCGCGAGCGGATTTGGGAGTTATTGAAGAAATACGTCCGCCGCGTGGGGATCCCGGCCGACGTCAGCCCGCACACGCTGCGTCACACATTCGCCACCCACATGCTCTCGGGCGGCGCCGACCTGCGTCAGGTACAAGAGATGCTCGGCCACGCCAGCATCGCCACCACGCAGATATACACGCACGTAGACACCTCGCGCCTGAAGGCAGTGCATAAGAAGTTTCATCCGCGGGGATGAAACGAGGTTGGAGGTAGCGCTAAAGCAGATCGATCAGATCTTCGACCGTGAGGCCAGCCTTTCGCAGGATTCCCCTGAGCGTACCCTTCTTGAGCGATTTGCCGGCATGAACTGGTATGGGAAAGGTGGTCACCGTGCTATCGGCCGCCTCACGCCGGACTTGAACATGACTGCCTCGCTGCCGAGTGACAACGAAGCCAACCTTCCGAAGTGCCCTGACGAGATCGGGACCTGTCACTTGCGGCAGTCTAGGCACCCGCGTGGACCTCGATTTCCCGGCGAATTACCTGACGAGTCTCAGCCTTGTCTCCGAGTTCCTCGAGGTGCAACTCGGCAGCTTCACGCAGATTGTCGAGGCATTCTTCCTCGGTCTCGCCCTGAGTGTAAATGTCGAGTTCGGGGCAATAGACAGTGTAGCCGCCCTCTTCTTGGGGGATCAATTCAGCAGTGATACGGAGTGTACCCATAATTCTCGCCTCCTGCCAGGATTATACCATCTGCTTCGTCGAAAACCAGGCGCAAGGCGGAAATTGCGAAGCCGCAAGCGGCCGGCTTCATCCTTCCGACCTCCGACTTCCGACCTCCGACTCCCTACGACTCCGGCCGTGGCGGAGAGAACTTGACCTTCTCGATTAGCTTGACGATGCTTCGGCCGGCGGAGGCCACGTAACCGGAGACGGCCGTGATGGCGTCGATGATCGACTCGAAGCGGAGCTTGTAGTCGCAGTCCAACTCGACTTCGGTGCTGGCGGCCACGGACCCCGGCCCGCGATCGTCGCCCACAATGTCGCGTATCTGCATCTGCTACGATTTGAAGTCGGGCCGTGTCCGCTGGCCCAACTGGATGCTGGCCAGTCGCCCGGAGGCGGTCGCGCGGAGCCGGATTTTCATGGGCGGCAGTTGGTTATCGTCGGGCAGCCCTTCGCTGGGGGCGGCCAGTGGCATCTTGATGTTGAAGTCGCCTTCCGGAGCGATGATCTTGAAGGTCATGATGAAAAAGATGAGCAACTGAAAGACGATGTCGATCATCGGCGTCATCATCAACTCGACTTTCTCGTCATGTCGGCCAACGTTTCGGACTTTCATCGGTTATGTAGTCCTTTCCTGTTGCTTGGCGCGCAGCGCGAACTTCTCGAAGCCGGTTTCCTGACATGCCTTTATCAGTTCCTGCACTCTCCCGGTCTTCGCTTCGCGATCCGCCCGAATAATGATGGTCGCCTTGCCGGCGCTTTTGCCGGGCGTGGCATCCAACACCTGCCGCTCGCGGAGCAGAAGCGGTTTTAGCCCCGCGATGGGCACTTCTTCGGCGGCAAACAGCACGGTTCCCTTGCGGGTCAACTGCAGTGTAATGGGCGATTCGAGCGGGTTGTCGGCCGGTTTGGCCAATTCGCTCGAAGGCAAGCGAATCCGCGCGTTCTGATCGGCGTCCGTAAAATTCACCAGCACCATGAAGAAGGCGATCAACTGGAAGGTCATGTCGATCATCGGCGTCATGTCACCTTCGGCGGCCCCGGCCCCTTTTCTCTTGCGCAGTCGCATGTAACGACTCCCGATTGGGATTTCTGATTTCAGATTTCAGATTTCAGATTTGGGATTTCCGCTTTCAGCTTTTCTTGGTCCCCACCTTGGAGAACCGGTTCATAAGCCCTTCGCTAAGGATACCGACTTCCAGTACGAGCCGGGCCACGCGGTTGCGGAGAATGTTGTAGGCCGCGATGGCCGGAATGGCGATGAACAATCCCACCAGCGTGGTGAACAAGGCCGTTGAAATACCGGCGGCCAGTTCCGAAGGCTTGGGAGTAGTGGGGCTGTTGGCGATCACGCTAAACGAGGCGATCATACCCTGGACCGTACCGAGTAGTCCAACCATCGGGCTGACGGTTCCGATCAAGGCCATGTAGCTGAGCCGGTGCTCGAGCTTCATGTTTTCTTCTTCGCCCACCTCCTGCATGGCCTCGATTGCCTGGTCGTATCCGGCCGACAATTTGGCCAGACCGGACGAAAGCACATGGCCCAGGAACGACTCGTCGTTCTTGGCCATTTCGTAGGCTTCCTGGTATCGCTTTTCGTTTAGGTGCCCCTCGAAGCCCTCGACCAGAGCGACCGGCACGACGTTTTCGCGGCGGGCGGTCAAGAGGTTCATAACGAACAGGGCCACCAGCGTGAAGGACATGCCAAGGAAGACGACGCTGTAGAATATACCCAGCGAATCGTACATCCACCGCAAACGGCTTTTCTGCCGTGGTGCGGCAGCGCCTCCGCCCTCGTCGGCACTCTCCTCCAGATCGTCGGCAGCGTCGTCTTGGGCTTCCGCGACGGTTGCATCGACCAGCGTCACGCTGGAGAAGACACTTAGGGCGACAAAGAGTAATAGTAGCGAGCAAACGCTCGCCCCTAACCATCCCAGTAAGATCCGATGCCGCATGTTGACCTCCAAGTAGTGTAGTGGGTTTGTGGGTTTGATAATCGACCCATCTGTAAAGCCGCGACCAGTGGCCGCGGTTGTTCGAGTTACGAGTTTGTTTGGCGAACCGCGACCACTGGTCGCGGCTTTACACGTGCCTGCCGCAATAGGGCTCCTCGAAACTTTTAGTGTACCCTGACTATCGGGTCGGCGTAAAGCACCTAATCCCAAGTTCCCCCATCGAGTGGGGTTATCTCCCCCTTGCCTGCTATTTTGCCCAAGGGCTGTTTTTGTACCGCTGTTCGAGGACTCTTCGAGCCCGAGTTGCCCGCTCCGTCTTGTGTACGGCGTTCCACAGTTCAGCCAGGTTAGCCAGTGCTTCGGCGTGGGCATCTGGGATCGAGAAATACAGCACGTCGACGTGCAGGAAGGCCAAGAGAGCCTCTTTGGTGCGACCGGCGGCCTTCAGGGCGCCGCCAAGCGTGTTGTAGGCTCGCGCAAGCAGTTCGACCTCCTCCGGGTCGGCCTTGGCAATAATGCTCTGGACCATCTTGATGGCTTCGTCGTGCTTGTTGCTTGCGGCCAGGCATCGGGCTTTACCCAGGGTGGCGGCCATTTTTTGGAAGTCGGCCAGTTCGTTTTTTCCTTCCATGCCGATCACGCCTTCGAAGTACTTCAGGGCCTCGGTCGGCTTGTCTTGGGCCAGCCGGGCCCGGCCCACCGCCACCCCGGCGCGCATCTTATAGTCGGGCCAGGGGGCCTTGCCGACTGTCGTGTAGTACGTCTGGGCGGCGGAGAACTTTCCCGCGGCCACCAGCAGGTCGCCCACCACTTCGTTTGCCTGGAGCCAGTGATAACTACCCTGGGCGTTGTTTACGAAGCCGACCATCAGTTTTCCGGCGGCCATAATGTCTCCGCTTCCACCCAAGGCCAGCCGTGCCGCGCAGAGGGCTTTGTAAAAGGCAATGTCTTGTTTGATTTCCGGCCGTTCCACTTCGTCCAGCTTGATCTTATCGAGTGCCGCAAGGGCGTCTTCAAATCGGCCGTTGGCTACCGCGATTCGGGTGATCTGCAGCGAGGAGGGCTCGTCGTCGTAGATGACGGAGACGATTTCGTTGACCGGCACCTCCTTGGTGACGCCGCTTTTCTCGTACGAAACCTCCAAGGGGCTCATCTTCACCACCTGGCCGCCGCTGATCGTCGACTTGGATGTCTTTATGGTGTCGAATGCCCGGCCCACGGCACAAATGGTCAGGCACGCGCAAGCGGTCAAGATCACACAACGCCTATTCATGAGAGTCTCCTTGAGATAGTTGAGAGTTGATAGTTGATAGTTTGATAGTTTGAGAGTTAAGAGTTAAGAGTGGATGTTGCGAAGCCGCAAGCGGCTGCTTTCCGCTTTCCGCTTTCCGTTTTCCGTTTTTCGGTTTCCGTTTTTCGTGAAAGGCCTGTTGCTTTCTGGCCGCGGAGTTTTTGTATCTGCTTGAGCAACTTGTCGTACTTTTCGAACCACTCGTCCCCACCCATGTCGGGATAGAGCCGCTCGACGATGGTAATATCGCTTTCGGCCTGTTTCATCGCGGCCGACTTCTGCTTTCCGGTTTGGGTGAGAGCGTACTTCATTCGGCAAAGCGCCAGGTTGTATCGGGCTTCGTGGAAGATCGAAATGTGCTTGGGGCTTCTCGCGACCAACTTGGAGGCCTTTCCCCATCCCCAGACTTCCTTGTACTTGCGGCTTCCCTTGATGGCGATCAGGTAGTAGGTGGGTTTTTCTTCACCCCAAGCCTGGTAGGTGTAGGCCGCTTCGACCTGGGCGTCGATCATCATGCTCCGTTTCTTGAGGATGCCGATCAGGAGCCCCAGCGATTCCTTGTAGTTGCCCATCCGCCGTTGGCACTTGGCCAGGCGAATTCTCAGGCCGGTTGTCGCGCCTGCTTGTGGGGCGAATTTCGGATCCGCCTTGCACGTATCGAGGATTTTTCTGTATGTATCGGCGGCCTTTTGGTAGTACTTCTTCGCCTCCGGCGGCAGAGTCTTTCCACCCGGATCGAACCCCGAACCCATACCAAAGAACGTCTCCGCCACCCAATTGAGCGAATTGAAGGTGTTTCCTTCCTTTCGTTCGGAAATTCGCGTGAGGAACAACTCGAAGCCGCGAGAAACCTTTTCGAGTTCCTCGGTTTTCTTCTCGTTACGGAGCCGTTCGAGCAACTCCTGCAATTCGCGCCCCAGGCTGAGGTAGATTCGCGTGAGCGTCTTGGCGGCACCCGTGTCGCCGCCTTTGGCGACCTCCGCCTCGAGGGCGTTCATTGTCTTTTCCGCCTTTTCCAACTGCTGGGCGGCCACGTATGCTCGAAGCGCCGCCTTGCATGTTTCCACTCGGAACGATCCCCGATTGGTCCGCGGGTTGTTGGCGGCCACTAGCGTAACGGGCCCGATCTTGGGATCGTCGAGCCATTTGACCGCTTCTTCCGGCTGCGCGGCGCCGATGTAGATCTGGGCAAGCGACAAGACGGCCGTCATCAGCGTGTACGATACCTCCGAGCCTTCGTCCACCTGCTTGCGCATCCGGTCGATACCATTCTTGAGGGTCTCCTGGGCCTGCTTGACCATGGCGTCGAGCTTCTCTTGGCTCGGCCGTTCGTCGTCCGGCAGCCGGGCGGCCTGGAGGTACGCGCCCCAGAGCGACTGGCCGGTCATCAACTCGGCCTCGCCGCGGCGGGGTGAATCGGCAGAGACCTTCTCGAGGTACTCCGCCGCTTCTGCCGGCTTGCCGTCGACCACGGCGGTGCGGATGAGCATCATCCAGGCTTCGTCGGCCTCGGGTGAGTCGGCCCAGCACTTGGTGATGAAGTCGGCGATGCCCACCATGCAGTCGGTCTCGAACTGGCTGTCCCCGCTTTTGCGCACTTCGTTGAACAGCTTCACGTAGGCCGCCATGGCGATCTTGGCCCCCTGCCGGGCACCGGCACTGTTGGGATATTTGCGAGCCAGGAACTCGCCTATGATGGCCGCCTCCCAGAGGTCTTCGTTGGCCCAGTAGAGATAAGCCAGGTAATAGCGGACCACGTTGATGTCGTCGGCCGGCGTATCGGGAGTCTGCATTCCCAGGGCCATGCGATAGTACTTCAGCGCCTCGGCCTGGGACTGCTTGAGTTGTTCGACGAGCTTGGGGATTTCGCCTTTCTTGCCCTGGTCCTCGGCCAGCTTGATCTGCATGTTAAGCTCTTGCATAAGGTCCAGGGCCGCTTTGCCGCGGTCGCGGGCTTCGACGAAGTTCTCCGGCTCCGGCACCTTGGCATTTTTACCCGCCAGCAACGGGTCGCGGAGCTTGGCCTTGGTCCTTTGCTGGTAGTCGCCCGGGAAACGGGAAATGAACGTGAACTGTTTGCGGGCGTAACTCAGGGTGTCTTTGCGGCGGTCGTCGTCCGGCTTCAGCGTCCGGGCCCACATCAACGCCGCATCGGCCGACAGGTACTTGATTACCAACCCATCGTCGCTATTTTCTTCGGGTCCGCGGGCCGTTTCCTGCCACTTCTTAGCCTTTTTGATTGCTTCGGCATAGTTTTTCACCTTGGGCAGCATGTAGGTTTCCAAGGCAAGGATGAGAGCTTTGTTCTTGAGGGTGCGGAAGGCGGGCGGCTCGTCGGGCTGCATCAGCAATTCTTCGAAAACCTCGAAGGCTTTCTTGTCGTCACCCAGAACCTTGTAGCAGCGCCCCTCCCACAAGCGAGCGTAGAGCCCCGCCAGGCGCGAGCCGTACTTGTCGTACAACTCGTTGTATGTCTTCGCCGCCTTCAGCAGGTTTTCCTTCCACTCCTTACTGCCAGAGTCGTAAGTCAAGGCAAGCTCGTAGACCACCGTCGCCAGGAAAAGCCGGGCTTGGAGCAGGTCTTTTCGGGCCTGGTCGCGCTCTTCAATTTCCAGTTTCTTCTTCGGGTCGATGAACTTCGGGTACTTCTTCAATTTCTCATGGAAGTTCTTCTCCGACTGCACGAAGACCTTTCTGGCCTCTTCGTACAGTTTTCGGGCTTCGGCGTTGAGCTGTTTTTTCTCGGCCGCCGTTTTTGTGGACCGCTGCGCCTGTTCGGCCTTCATCCGGCCCCGCTCGACCAGAACGTTGGCCAGTTGGGTCGTCGCGCTGGCGACCAGCCGGTGCTCGGGGTGTTCCTTGAGGAACTTCTTGAACCGGGCCTGCGCCGCGTCGAGCTTCTTCTCCTTCACACCCGAAACCCGTTCCGTGCGCGAATCGGTCACCAGCGTGATGCCCGCCTCGTAGTCGATGGCCTCTTTCATTTCGGCCGGACAGAGCGGGCTGGTCTTCATTTGCTCCAGATATTCCAACGCCATGTCGAACAGGCCACGCTCGCGAAGTCCGTCCAAGAACTGCCTGGCCTGCTCCACCGCGCCCACCGGCCGAGTTGCCAGTCCCACACAGATAACCAAAATACTCCCGACGACAGTCCATCGGAGCAATTTCGAGTGTCTCATCGGTTCTTTCCTTGACTAAGCCTTGTCCCTTAGCCCCCGGCTCTGCCGGGGGGCGGGTGGAACTCCGGTTGAACACAGATTCTCCGCACCACCCGGCCCCCGGCAACGCCGGGGGCTGAGGGACCAGATCGCGTGGTTTGGTTGCGGCCGAAGGCCACGTCTGGGCAAACGGGTTCCGGAGCCGCCTGCGCCTCAACCATATTGCTACTAAGTTAGCCGCAAATCGAGTTGCGGACAAGGATGCCCGCGGCAGGAATCTCCTTTTTCTCCGAACCGCGACCACCGGTCGCGGCTTTATGACCCGAAGCCTCTCACCTTCGTCCCCCACCTCGGTATGGCTTGGCCCTCTCCGCACGCTCGATTAGCGAAACAAGTTCCGTGAATGTCGGCCGCTCGTACAGTCGGGTGTCGAGTTGGTGCGCCGTTTCCAGAACCCGGGCGAGAGAGCTTGCCTTTGGGGTAGCCTGGAGGTACGGCGATTCGCGCAGTATTTCCGCCGTTTCGGCTGCCACGGCCGCCGCCTGCAACGACAAGGGGGCCTGTAATAGCGACGGAGAGAACTGGCGGCGGACGATTCTACTAACCAGTCGATTGGTCTTGCCGCCGGCCGGATCGCGCCAACTCAATTCCGCCACTGCAACCTCGCCGTGCGTGCCCGGGATTAGACTGCTCTCGTAAAGCGCGTTGGCCGATTGGCCGGCCAGAAAATCGGTTTGCGGATCGGCCGGCATCAGCCCGGCAATCGCCTTGGCCTCGTGCCCCAACAGCCGATAAGCCCGGACGGATTTCGGGTTGAAGGTTACCTTGAGCCGCACGTCGGCGGCAACCAGTTGTCGCCGGCCGGTAATTGCCTCCAGCAGAGCCCAGCAGACCTGGTCCGCACTGGTTGCCCGGCTTATCCGGCCGTCCCCCGCCCGGGCGAAGCTGGACAGGAGTGGATCGAGTTGGCTTTCCGCGCCGTCCTGGCCCAAGTCGATCACATGGAGGCGGACTGCCCGCAACGCGGCGTCGGCCAGCCGCTTCTCGATCCGATCGGCCGTGCCGCGGTCCAATTCCGCCCGACCGTCGGTCAACAGTACCACGCAATGGTTTTCCCGCTCGTCGATTGTCTCTCGCTGGGCGACTGCGTAGGCGCGGCGAAGTCCCGCCCCCAAGTTGGTGGAACCACCGGCGGAAAGCGTTCCGACGGCCTCGAGCAATTGATCCGTTTCGTCGCGGTTGACGTCTTCGATGAGCACGTTGGCGTACTCGCTGAAAGCGACCAGCGAAACGCGATCCTTCTCGCCCAGCTTGTCCACCAGCTTCCGCATCGCACGGCGGACCATCTCCAATCGTCCTCCCCAACGCATACTGGATGAAACGTCCACGACCAGCGTCAGGTGGGCCGAAAAAGGGACCAGGTTTAATTTGCCGGAACGGCCCGGAGGGTGCTTCGCACAAATTAAACCTGGTCCCTTTTTCGGCCCCATCTGGCGGCCCTGAACACCGATCTGCAACAGCCGTAAGTCCCGACCGCGGAACACCGACGGACCGCCCGCTACCGAAAGACCCACCGGCTGTCGGCTCGGTTGCGGGAACTCGTAGTCCAACGCCGCGAGGAACTCCTCGGTTCGCACCGCGTCGGGCGACGGCAGCTCGCCGTCTTCCAGGTAGCGCCGGGTCAATTCATAACTGGACGTACCTATGGCCAGCGGCACCACGCTGGTCCGTAGCTTTGGATGTGCCGCCGGCGAGACGAACGGGTGGACGTGGTGCCGGATGAAAACACCCAAGTCGAAACCGGGAACCAGCGGCGGGGTAATGCCCTGGGGAACTGGGCTGGGAACCTTCTTCAATTCCGGCAGTTCGTCAAACGCATTGTGACTGCCATAAACCTCCCGGGCACCCCAACGACCCAGGACGGAGTCCAGCAAGGGGTCGGCGGCCGGGCCGCTCGCGGTTGGGAAAAACGGGTCGATCCATGTCTTTGACCACCCTCGGGCAGGTTCCTCGCGTCTGAGCAGGGCGATCTGGGGCGGGCCAATGGCAGGACCGGCCACTAGATCGGCGTCTGCGTTAAAGGCGCCCGGGCCGGCTTCCACCGCGGCGGCCAGTTCAATCACGGCCGGCCCAAGTTCGGTTTTTCCGACAAGCTCGACGGCAGCCAGTTCCGGTCTCCGCCGGGCCGGCACCGGATACATTGCCCAAAGCAAGGCGGCCACCACACCCAGGTAAGAAAGCCCGATGGCGATCAGCAACGACGCCGCCAATGCCATGTCGGCCAATCGGGCGAAGGAAAGCCGAGGCCGCGCCGCCCGCTCGAGCCGCCAATGAAGCCCAGCCGGCACCGGCACGTCTCGAAGCGCGGCGTCCAACTCCGCATCGCTGGCCGTGGCGACCCGCCGCAGTCGCTCCAGAAGCCCAACCGGCAGCGAAACGCTCCGCAGCCGCTCGTTCAGCCAGGCGTTGAAATTGGGGTCCGAGGGATACATGGGTAAGCGTCAGTTAAGTTGGTTGGGAACAATGAATGACGAAGCACGAATGACGAATGACGAATGACGAATGACGAATGACGAAGGGCTAAGGT
>JAUWJC010000628.1 GCA_030607895.1 Pirellulales bacterium | reverse complement strand
GAAGCCCGGGGAAATCTCGGTCGAGCACTTCGAGAAGATACTGAAACACCTGCACGACAACGGCTACAAGTGCGTCGCGCTGCGCGACCTGGCCAAGTACGTCGACCCGGTCGCCGGACCCAGCGATCCCTACGAGCCGATCCGGCGACGGCTGAAGGCGCAAGGGAAATAGCCGCTCTTTGCTCCGGACGATCAGTTGACTTCTTGCCTTGATCGAGCCACACTTGTAGAATAGACTGCACGCACCCTACGACTTACTTCAAGAGGAGTCCACCGTGAACCTGCCATCCGATGACTATGCAAGCGACCGAACGTGGTCCGGCCCCGTGCTGCGAGCGGGAACCATCTGTGCGCTGCTGCTTTGCTGTTGCGGTGCTCTGGCCGCCGATGCAAAACCGCCGGCCTTTGAAGGCTACACCAACCCCATGAGTTGCCTGCCGGGCGAGGAGGTGGAGTTCCACATCTCGACCCCGTTGCCGAAGTACTCGTTGGATGTCATTCGCATCGGGGCCAAGGATGAGGTGGTGTGGACGAAGGACGACATACCAGGCGGCGTTCTGGAGGTTGTGAACGAGTCGGGCTTGCCGGGCAACGCTTCCATGCGGGGCACCGGCTGGCCGGTTACGCTCAAGCTCCGCGTCGGCAAGAATTGGAAGTCGGGATACTACCGCGTTGTGCTGAAGGGCGAGCCAGCCAGCCCGAAGTCCGACGAACCGTTCGATCCGCACAAAGTCATCACCTCGCGGCCGTCGCGGCTGTTGATGTTCTTCGTCGTCCGCTCGCCAAATCCCGGTCGCGACGCCAAGATATTGCTCCAACTCACCACCAATACGCTGCAAGCCTACAACGGTTGGGGCGGGTCGAGCCTTTATTCCGGACCAAGGTATCCCCGCGTCTCCTTCAACCGGCCGATAATCGCCTGCCCCTGGTCCGGATCGGTGTACTGGGCCTGGCCCTTCATCCGCTGGGCCGAGACGGCCGGATACAAGGTCGACGTCTGCTGCAACCTGGACCTCGAACTGCATCCCGAAATGCTGCCCGGCTATCGGCTCTTCGTGTCGGTCGGGCACGACGAGTACTGGTCGGCCGGAATGCGGGACAACCTCGAGAAGTTCATCGCCAACGGCGGCAACTGCGCCTTCTTCACCGGAAACACCTGCTGCTGGCAGGTGCGGGTGGAAGACGAGGGACGCGCGCTGGTCTGCCACAAGCGGGAGGTCGAGGACGACCCGGTATTCAAGACGGGCGACTACCGGAACCTCACCACGCTGTGGAGCGATCCACGGCTGAAACGGCCGGAAAACTACTTGCTGGGCGTGGGGTTCCCTTACGGAGGCTACAACGGCATCTTCGGCAAGTTCATGAAAGGACCCGGCGCCGGAACGTATACCGTTCATCGGCCCGACCATTGGGTCTTCGCCGGAACGGGGCTGAAGAAGGGCGACCTGATCGGCGAGAAGTCGCGCGTTGCCGGGTACGAGTCCGACGGCTGCGAGTTCATCGTCAAGGACGGCCTGCCGGTTCCCACCGGGCGGGACGGTACGCCAAGGAACTTCACAATACTGGCCACCGCGCCCGCCGAGTGGTCCAGCGGAGACCATTCCATCGAATGGGTGAAGGAACTCCGCGCCGCACTGCCGCACGCCGCCGGGCAGCAAATACCCGAAGACCACGTCAACCGAACCGGCGCCGCCGTGATGGGCGTGTACAGCCGGGGCGGGACCGTCTTCAACGCCGCCAGCACCGATTGGGCCTTTGGGCTCGTGACTCGCGACCCGGTCGTCGAGCGCATCTTCCGTAACGTCCTCGACCGTTTATCAAAGTAGCCATGAAATACCGAGTTTAACCGGCGGGCGTGCCCGCCGCGCGTTCGTTCCCGGCCGGGCACCCCGCCGGCGCAACGCAACTCGGGTCGGCCGGGGGCCACGGGGGTT
>JAUWJC010000277.1 GCA_030607895.1 Pirellulales bacterium | reverse complement strand
GCTCGGTCCCAAGCTCCAGCTTGGGCCCGCATTTCCGCTCGGTCTCAAGCTCCAGCTCAGTGGGTTCCCAAGCTGGCGCGTGGGACCCAGGTTGTAAAGCTGGAGCTTGGGAACCAGGTTGTAACGCTGGAGCTTGGGAACCAGGGTGTAACTGATAACAGATAACTGATAACTGATAACTGCGTCACAAAACGGCAATTCTCGACTGCGGGCAGTATATGAAGAAAACCAGACGACTGGTCCAATTCGGTTTCCTGGCACTTACGCTACTGGGCGTGTTTGTGTTTGACGCCAATTGTGAGCGATGGTGTCCCTTTGGCGGCGTCGAGGCGATCTACACCTACGCCACCGAAGGGAACATGCTCTGCTCGCTGGGTGTGTCGAATTTCTACATCCTCGGCGGAGTTTTGGTGATGACGATCGTGCTCGGCCGCGTGTTCTGTGGGTACATGTGTCCCATTGGAACCATTTCCGAATGGCTGCATCTCGTCGCACGCCGGCTGGGTGTCCCCCAAATCCGGGTGGCGGGAAAGTTCGATCGGGTATTGGCCCTGCTGAAGTACGTGGTTTTGGGCGTTATTCTGTTTGCCACGTGGCGGGCGGGTGAGTTGGTCTTTCGCGCATACGATCCGTGCTACGCACTAATCAGCCGGCATGGCACCGATATCACGTTCTGGGCATACGTGGTTTCCGGCCTGATTGTCATTGTGTCGCTGGCGATCATGCTACCGTTCTGCCGGTGGTTCTGCCCGTTGGCGGCCGTGCTGAATCTGTTTTCCCGCTTCAGGCTCACTCGCATCCAACGCAGCGACGATGCATGTAACGACTGTGGGCTTTGCTCGAAGGCTTGCCCGATGGCCGTTCCGGTCGATCGGCTCCGGCAGATAACGGCCGCGCGGTGTACATCGTGCATGAATTGCAGCGACGCCTGCCCACAAACGGACGCCGGTGCGCTTCAGTGGGGGCCGCCGGAGTCGTGGGGACGGAAGTGGTCGCAGGCGGTGCTGATTGCCGTGCTTCTGTTATGCACCGCCGGGGCCGTTACGGCTTCCTATCTGTTTCCGCTGCCTTCATTTATCAAGAGTCACGGCACGCCGCCCGATCATCAGATGGCCACCGCGCGACTGAAAATCAACGACGTTCGATGCCGCGGCCGGGCCAACCTGTTGTTCTATTTCCTCGAACGCGACGATCTGGATGAGATCGAGGGGTACTTCAAGCTGGAAGCCTGGCCGGGCCCCGGCGTGGTCGACGTTCGCGTTACCTACGATCCGACAATGACCGACGAGGAGGCCGTCAAGCGGGCGATCACCGAGCCCTATTACGATGCGACGGCCGACTTCTGGCGCAACTCGCCCTTTACGATAGAAGGCTACGACCCGCTTGCCGTCGACTCCGGCTTGGGCGTACCGTGATAGATTGTCTTCTCGGTAACGATTTTGTTCATGAAGACATCGTGCGGCTCGATGGGGATTTCGGGGAACAACTGGCACTCGAAGGCCGGGGCGACGAGTGTTGTGTTGGATCGGACAAGGCCGAGCAGCTTGTCGAAATAGCCCCGCCCGTGTCCGAGCCGGCCGCCCCGGGTATCGAACGCCACGCCCGGCACCACGATCAAATCGACCCGGCCAATCTCTACCCGCCTTTCCGCCAGACCACGCAATTTGGTCTTCGGTTCCGGAATGCCGAACGTACCGGCGGCAAGCTCGTCCAGGCTGTCGAGCAGAAACAGTTCCAAGCGGTCCGCCGCGCAGTAGGGAACGGCCAGTTGCTTGCCTTGTTCCAAAACGACCGTCAGGAAGTGGTGCGTGCGGACCTCGTCGCGGAAATCAACGTACGACATCACGACCCGCGCCCGGGTGTATTCGTCCAGTGCGATGAGCTTCCGGCAGATCAACCGGCTCAGCGTGTCCTTGTCGGGCTGTTTCAACCGATTGGCTTCTGCCCGGGCGCGGATTTCACGCTTGCGACGTTGCCAATCGGTGTTCATATCATGTCAACAACGCTAAACGCTTTCCGGCGAAGGGACCGGAGCCAACTCCACCACGACCTTGCGAACGTCTTCCCCGAACACTTGGGACGCATCGAGGATTTCCAGCCCGACAAGCTTGCCGTCCGGTCCGTAGTCCACGGCAATGTCCGGGGTAAGCTCGCGGCAGTCCACCATTCCCGGTTCCAGGGAACGCAACTCGATATACAAGGCATCCACCTGGGCATCGTAGCGAATCTTCATGGCAATCGGCGTGTTCTGAGGACAAGTGGGCGGCGCCAGACTCGAACTGGCGACTTCTACCGTGTGAGGATAGCGCTCTAACCAACTGAGCTAGCCGCCCGGCGGATGAAGACCCGCTCCAATTCGTATCGACCTGTGTGGGATTAGGCTTCAGCCGATTCGTTTGCAGGTTCGCCGGTCGGCGGCTCGAACTTCGGGGCGGTGGCCTCGTCGTGCTCGTCGACCTCGTCTGCGGCGGTTTGCGTTGCGACCGACGAGGTGGCCGAGTCGATCTCGTCTTCAATGCCGCGGATGCCCTTCTTGAACTCCACAATGCCCTTACCCAGGGAACGTCCCACCTCGGGCAACCGCTTGCCGAACAGCAACACGGCGATTGCACCGATAATGAGCATCTCCATTGGGCCGGGGGAAAAGCCAAATGCCAGTGGAACGTTCATACCGTCACCTTTTTCGCGTATTGTATGCCTTGGTTGTAGGGTGGGCAATGCCCACCAAAACCACTTGTGTCCCTTTGGTGGGCAATGCCCACCCTACACGCTTTAACTTGTGGCAACCCAAACACCGGGCCGACACGGCCCGGCTCCGACTAAGATACCGCTTTCCGCGACCAACGGTCGCGGCTTTATGCATTATTCTTTTTTCTCTTCTTTGGGCGCGTCTTGCTTGTCGGCCGCGCCGTCGATCTCGTCTTCGATTCCTTGAACACCCTTCTTGAACTCGACGATTCCCCGTCCCATCGAACGCATCACGCTGGGCAGGCGGTTGCCGAACAGCAATAGGATGATCAGTCCGATGACAATCAGTTCGAGCGGCCCGGGCATGCCGAAATATGCAAATGGGAAGAACATCGCCGAATCCTTTTATATGCCGCGCGGTTGAGATTGCGTTTTTGTTGCACGCAATAAAGCAACCCACTACCTTCAATTCTACTGTCCCCTTCGCGCCACGGAAGGGGACAGGTCCATATTTTCGGCCAGCGGTTTACCGAAAAAACGTCTTCTGGCCGAAAAATGGACCAGTCCCCAACTCGCCCCCCAACTGGCCGAGAACGATTACCATTCTACAAGGCAGCCACACCGCTGTCAACTACCGAAATCGCCTATCCAGCGACGAGGCCTCGACATACAGCGGTAGGAACCGGTAGTACACCTCCAGGCACAGGGCGGCAAGCGTCGTGCTGTAAATTCGGCCGCCATAGCTGCCCCAAACGGTGTCGGGGTCCCAACTTCCGGCCAACGGACCGGTTTTGTGCTGACTTTCCACCAGCGTGGTCTGCATGGCGTTGTTCCACCGCCGCCAATGGTCGCCTTGGAGCTGATACATCCCCAGCGTGGCATAGTACCAGTAGTAGAGATTTGCCTTTTTTCCCTCCCCGGGCAACTCACCCAGGAGGAAGTCGCCCGCCTCTTTGCCCAAAGGATGGTCGGGGCCCATTCCAAGGAACTGGCGGCAGACCAGGGCTTCGGCGGTCATTGGTCGGGTGGCCTGCTGGTTTGGGCGATAGGCGGCCAGTCCGCGATACCGGCCGGAAGAAACGCTGTCGAGAAACCGAATAGCGCGAAGCCGGGTCTGCCGTGGAATTGGGATGCCGGCCAGTTCGGCACTCTTCAGGACCATCACCTGCCAGCCGAGTTGACTTGTATCGCCCGGGTTGCCGGGTATGTAGCGCCATCCGCCGCCCGAGGGGTCTTCAGCGGCGATGGTGAAGGCGACCGCCCGGCGGACCGGTTCGGCCAGACGGTGGTCGCCGCTCATCGCGTATCCTTCGCTCAGTGCCAAAGCCGCCATGGCGTGGCAGTACATGGCTGCGTATGTCGATGCCTGGCCGCCCAGATTTCCATCTCTGGCCTGGATCCTAAGCAGGTATTCCACTGCGTGGCGGACGTTCGTCTGGTAGAGTCCCTCCTGATGTGTATGTCCGGAGGCGAGGAAAACTAACAGCGCCAGGCCGGTCATGCCCGTGTCGGCCCGTAGTCCGGCGTTCTGCCGGTTGCGGCCCGACACCATCGGTTCGTTTCCTGCCCCATGGCCACGGGCGTCCCATCGGCCGTCGGGGCTTTGGGAGTCGGCCAGCCACTTCATGGCCGCCTTGACCGCCGCTTCGCTGCTGGTGGTTGCTCCGCGCTGTTGAGCCTGACGCGAGCGATCCGGGGCCATTCGCAACTTGTAGATGGTGGGCAGTTCGCGGTCGGTTCCCGGGCGCCTGGGTCGCACCGTGCGGGGCGAGCCGACGTTGGCCGTGGTGTTTGTGGGCGGGCTGGTTCCGCTGATGCCGGGCTGCTGCTTTCCACCCAAAGAATCAATCGACGGCTGCCACAGCCGCCCGGTTTGGCCGTCCGAGGCATTGCCGTCCGAAGCATTGCCGGCTTGAGATGTCGCTGGGCCGGGCATGTTTGCGGCCGCGTCGGCAGGTTTCGCACGCGAGGTACCCAATAGCACGTCGGTCAGGCCAGCCAACGAACTGGCATGGTCCGGAGTGGCCGTTGTGGTTTTCATCCTGGGTAGGGGGACGGGGTGCTCCAACAAGGCCGAGGGAACGCCGCTGGCGGTTGTACGGGTCAAGGGGCGGTTGATCTGAGTGGCGGCACGCCGCTGGGGCGAAGGAGCGACGGGCACCGTCATCTCTGGTGCCTCGCGACGCTGGGCCGCCGGAGCCTTGATCTGCTCGGTCGATTTGCTCGCCGTGGGTTTGACGTTCTTGGCGTCGGCCGTTTCCGGTTGCGGATTGGGCCGCTGGGCTTCAGTCAACGGAAGGTGATCAAAAGAGGTCCGCTCCGGCAGACTGTCCGGCTGGTTGCGGGGCTTTCGCTCGGGCTCGGGAAGCTCTTGCGGCTCTATCCGCGCCAACTCGATACGCTCCGGCTGGCTGACCGAGTCGTGAACCAGCGATTCCCAAGGCCGCCGCTCGCTAGTCGGCTCCTGCGACTCCGATTTGGTCGTCGGCCTGTTGGGGCCCTCGTCCACCGTCACCCGGATGACCGGCTCGCCGGGCCCTTCCGGCATGGCGGCCACAATATGGACGGTAGTGGCGTAGCCGGCCAGAAGCAGATGGGCCAAGAGCGATAGGACAATGCACTTGCGCAACGGCCGCGATTGGCCCAATCGGGTCTGCATCATCACCAGCAAAGTCAGGGTGAGCAATCCCAGCCCAAGCCACAGCACGGCCAGGAACAACTCGTTGCTGACGAGGAAATCCAGCAGACGATCGAATCGCAGTGCCCCCATGGCTACCTCTTTCGGGCGACCAGCCGGACCGAAATCCCCAACTCTCTAATTCCCGCCTGCTTGCAAGCGTTGAGCACCTCGGCCACCCGCTGGAACCGGCCCGCGGCGTCTCCGCGAATGAGCACGCCCAGGGCACTGTATTGACTTCGGGCGTCGGCCAGCCGGCTCGTGAGTTCTTCCAACGTAACCGCCGTTTGATCCAGGGTAATCGTGCCGTCCCGGAAGACGTTTACGATCTTTTTCTCCGGGGCCGCCGTTAGGACTCCGTGGTTGGTGACCTCGGGTATTTTCAGGCCGATCTTACGCTCCAACTCCGTAAACTTGGTGCCCACCATGAAAAAGATGAGCAACAAGAACACAACGTCGATCATCGGCGTCAGGTTCAGGGTCGGCTGCTCGTCTAAATGCGTCTTAAGCGGCATTGAGAGTTGAGAGTTGAGAGTTGAGAGTTGCGAGTTGCGAGTTGAGAGTTGCGAAGCCGCGGGTGGCACGTCCCTGAGCGCAGCGAAGGGCGTGGGCGCCCGGCTC
>JAUWJC010000464.1 GCA_030607895.1 Pirellulales bacterium | reverse complement strand
CCTGCACCAGTGACAACCCGCCGCTGAAGTCAAATCCGACGAACGACGTCGCCAGCCGGTGCCCGTCGTAACCCAAACGGAACGCCTCGGGTTTGCAGATCACGTTTCCATGTCCGGCATAGACGCGCCGGGCGGTGTTGCTCCACGGTCCGGCGGCCACGTCTTCGAGCTGGACGACTTTCCACGGCTTGGGCGACGGGCCGTTTTCCAGGCTGAAACTCGCCTTGAGCGTTTCCTGCTCGATGTACAGCCGGCCCACCAGGTCGAACGTCCATCGCATCTGATTGAAATGATGCCGAACTTGATAGCCGCCTTGGGCCGGTTCCTGTTTGGCTTGCAGAAGGAGCGTCGGCGAGCGCGGGTCTTCGAGCCGATCGCCCGACACCTGAACGGAAAAGCCGCTAAAGAACAGCCGCCGGTCGCCGGATGTGAAGCCGACCACCGTATCGAGCAAGCCGCGGCGGCCGGGCCAAATGCGGACTTCGTATTGGGTCGTGCCTCGTTTCAAAGTGCCCAGCACTTGCGAGCCGGTGTTGTCTTTCGGCGGGAAGGGAGCCGGCGGCCGCGGCGTGCCGGCCGAGAGAACCGGTTCGGCCCAGTACGATTGGTCCCAGCCGGTGTTGTTCTTTGGGCCCGGATGCGACTCCAATTGCAGGCGGACCGATTGCCCGGCCAATTTGCTCAAATCGACCTCGGCATCCTGCCAGGTTTTGGCGGCCGAGTGCCGCTCGAACAGCACCTCGCCAAACTGGCCGGCCGGGGCGTCCAACGGCACTGCCCGAACGCGGAACGTTACGCCGTCGCTCTGCCCGTCCGGCCGGACCGCATTGGCAAAAGACAACTTCAACGGCCCCCGCTTGGGCAACACGAGCGGAAACTCGACCAGCATCGTCCCCACGTGACCGTCGTTCCAGGGCGGATGCATTCCGATCGACTCGCGGCTTTTGCCGTCCAGGGTTTGCCGACCGACGTGAAGCGATCCGCAACTGCGTTTTTCGCTGCCTTGCCAGCCGACCGGCATTACCAACGGCTTCTCGCCAAACACCTGAATCACCACCCGCTCGACCGGCAGGCGCCAAAGGGCCAGTTGCCCGGCCTCCGGCACCTTCACCGGTTTCCACTCGACCGGCACCATTACCTTGGGTGGTCGGGGGAACTTCGTCTGGAGAATCAGAATGGGATGGGCCGTCTGCTTCTTGCCGTCCAACTGGAAGTGTGCGAAGGCGTGGATCGGGTAATGGGCGCTGTAGGTGCCTTTGCCCGCGGTGACTTGGAACTTGTAAGCGGTCTTGCCATTGGCCGGCACGGAGAATTGCACCGGTTCGGCCGGGTCGGCCCGCCAACGATCGATCAACCCGAGCCGGAGCGTTCCGGACAGCGGCGCGGGGCCCTTGTTTTCCAACACCACGCGGACCGGCAGCGGTGTTTCCATTTGAGTAACCAGTTCCGGCCCCTCGATCCGCACCGTCAGTGGACCGGCCGTATCGACCGGCGGGTTGAAGGCGTGGACCAATGTGGCGGGGAGACACAACCCTAACGCCACCATAAACACTGTTTTGTTCATCATTCTTCCTTTCCTTCTTCCTTCAGCCCCCGGCTTTGCCGGGGGATCGGTGCGATTGTCAATCAACATTCAACCAGTACGCCACCCGTCCCCCGGCAGAGCCGGGGGCTGAGGGACAGGGGTTATTCGTTCAGTGCTTTTCCTTCAAGCATTCTGCACCCGTGATGACGGGCAATGTACGCTCGGGCGGTTTCCATGTCATGCTCGGTGTAGAGGCACCGATGGCAGTAGCCTTCGGCCCAAATGCGGCCGCAATCCAATGCTTGTCGCATTCGGGTTTTCAGACGACCGACCATTTTGGGCACCGGGTCAAATCCATGGTCGACTATCCAATGCAAATGCCACGACTCCACGCTCACGTCAGTCAATCGGTAACCGAACTCGGTTGCCCCACTCTGCAACGCGTCAAACAGCGTCACTTGTTGCGACTCGGTGAACTGCATCGGTTCCCGTGAAAGCAGCGACCTAGCGTGTTCCGCGACTTGCGGATTCGCCGGGAGGATTTTCCTGTCTTGCACATAGCCGCGCGCATCGCCGGGGAGCCAAGAGCCATAGCTCGTAGTGGTTACTATCGTCGCAAGCACATTGCGCGACATATCGTACTCCCTCAGCCCCCGGCTCTGCCGGGGGATCGGTGCGATTGTCAATCAACGTTCAACCAGTACGCCACCCGTCCCCCGGCAGAGCCGGGGGCTGAGGGACAATGCATACCAATTCACTTGGCCAACTGCTCGATCGCTTCGGCAATTGCTTTTCGTCGGGCGTAGATGGTGGCAGGGTCGGTGGTGAAGGTGGTCATGTCGGTGGTGATCGATTCGGGCACCACGAGCAGCGCTTCGAGTTCCTTAACCCGTTCGGCCGGCAGGCTGCCGCGGTGTTTGTCGAGAAGCTCGCGCAGCAGGTAGAGGTACTCGTAGTCCTCGATCCCCTCGCGGAGCATTTCCCAGCGGATGCTGGAGACGGGTGCGTCGAAGACCGGCTCCGTGCCGGAGATGCCGGGCGTGGCGGCCGACAGGGGCGGATAGACGAACCGGCCGTCGCCGTTACCCCAGTGGCGCTTCGTGCCCTTGGGAGTTGAATATCCGCTCACGTAACCCATCGGGTCTTCGTAAGGGTTTTGCGGCTTGTCGGGATATGCCGCGCTGGAAGTCCAGTAGGTGGCCTGCCAGATGAGCACGCCGACGATGTCCCGCTGCCACGTTTGCCAAAGCCATACCCGTAGCTCCGTGGCCGGATGGTCGATAAACAGCGTGCAGTACGGGGCCTTGGGGCCACAGCAGACGTACCACCAGAACCGCTCGCCGTGAGCCCGACGCTCCTTGGCCGCCGCGGCATCGAAGTGCGGGCTGACCGGGCACCAGATGTCGATTGGGCCGGCCAACTTCTCCTCGACTTGCTCGGTGAGCATGGTTTTCAGGCCCGGGGCGTATTTTTTCAGCCGCTGCATTCCGCCGCGGACAAACTCGTAATCCTTCGGCGCCGGCTCGTCGAACCAATAAATGTACGCCATGTCGAGCCAGCCCTTTTGGCGCAGATGGCTTTCCAACTGTTTCACGTAGCTGGAGAACATGGCCTGGTACTGGGGCGTCTCTTCTCCAAACTTGCCGATCTTGGGTGGGTAACGCTTGTGGAACGTCCCGCCGCCCATGCCCCGAATCGACAGGCGGAAGCCGTCGATGTGGAACTTGTCAACCGCTCGGGCCATCACCGGATCGAACGCCGAAAAATCCACTTCCGCCCGGGGCGGATCGGCCTGCGGCAGGAACTTCACCCGGATCGGGTCCAGCGGCGTAGGATCGTATGTACTCATCCGGTGATCGGCGAATATCTGGAAGTATTCGTCCAGCACCTTCCGCTTGTCGGCCTCGGTCTTTAACCGGTGATAGCGGAAGACGTTTCCCGGCGATAATCCAAACGCCGTGGTAATGTGGTTTTTCTCGGGCAGTGCGAAGTCCCAGACGTGCAGCCGGATGGGTACCGTGGCCGACCAGCCGTCCGCCTTCAGAGATAACTTGCCCGAGTAGTCGCCGGCCTTGGCCTCCTTGGGCACGCGGACCAACACCCACAGCGGCTGGTTCCGACCGGCCGGCACGTCGATTGGCTTGGTAAGAAAGTGTGGATTAACTATTTCCCGATTCTCTTGGGCGGATGGTGTAGTTCAGATTCGAGCAGAAACGGCGTCGTTTGATATTCAGTGATCGCATCTGCGAGTCGCTGATTTTGATGCCTTTTT
>JAUWJC010000148.1 GCA_030607895.1 Pirellulales bacterium | reverse complement strand
CCAACAGCCCGACCCGCACAACAAAAACGCCCCAACTAAACCCACGCCCGCCGATGACTTTTAGGAGTTGTAACAAAATAACTTTATCAATTGGGTGGCACGTCCCTGCGCGCCGCGATGGGCGTGGGGGCCGGAAAAACCCGCCCTTCGCTGCGCTCAGAGACGTGCCACCCAATTGATCAAGTTATTGTGTTACAACTCCTTAATTGCCCGATAGAGGGGATAACGGAAAGAAGTCCGATCACCGTCGCCACCAGCATACAATAGACGGCTTCCCGCGGCGAGTGATGGCCGCTGTGTTGCGGCAAAGAAATCACCGCTGTGCTGAAGAGCGTGGTCAGTGATCAGCGGTCAGTTGCCAAGTTGCAGGGTGGGCAATGCCTGCCAAACGCGCTTACCGGTTCGATTTGAGGGTAACGCCAGCCCCACTTGCGGCAATCTCCTATTGCGCTAACCGGATCTTGGCAAGATAGATGCTCGGTTTCTCTTCGTGCGACGAGTAGTAGCTTATCCAGAGCAAGCCGTCGTGCCAGACCATTCCAGCGTAACTGGTGTCGCCTCCGCTGGGGAGCGTCAGCACCGGCTTGATGCTTTCAGGCGTCATTTCAAACAGCGCGGTCCGCCTGTACTCACCCTTTCCGTAGAGTCGGCTGGTTGCCCAAAACTGCCCGTTTGGAAGAATGAGGAAATTCGGGCCGCCGAATTTCCGATCGGTCTCCTTGAACGTCCAAGTGTGATAGGGGGAACGGCTTGTGCCGATCCAACCGTTGCCGCCGCCAGGACCCGTCCGCCGTACCATGGCTGTCAGCTTCCCGTCGGCAGCGAAACGCAACGTGGTCTCGCTCATCCCCGGCACCTTGAATTTGTGCAGCAATTCGTAGTGAACGCCGTCGGAAGATTTCCAAAGAAACCCTTGCTTGGGAATGTTGCCCTGACCAAGTTTGCTGACCCCGAATGCCGCTTGTTTGTGCCAGGTGACGCGCCAAAGCCAGTGGCCGTTGGAGAGCACCTGTTTGCGCGGTGTCCAATTGTGTCCGTCGGCCGAAAACGAAACGGCCGAGCAGATCTCTCTTGTGGCCTTCATGTCTTTCCAAAGCGTGACGCCCATTAGCAGCATTAGCCGGCCGTCGGGTGTTACGGAGATCTTGGGGTCTCGCAGGTCGAGACCTTCAGCCACCAACAGGGCGGACGACTTCCACGACTCACCGTCCGGCGAGACCAGAACCCGCACGGCCCCGTTGTCGCCACCGGCGTGTTTCTTGCCCGCGCGGCAGACGCCAATCCACTTGTGCGTGTAGCGGGGTAAAACGGTAAAGGAGTTGTCGTCGGCGCGGTCCGATATTTTTTCGAGGGAAACCAACTCCGGCGAATCCGCCGCAAGCGATCCGGCCGCCGACAGCAGCAGAATCGCAGCACACAATCGGAAAGCGGTTCGTATCATGGCAAGGCTCCAATAGACGCGTAAAGCTCCTGGCGACTGGTTCTTCCGAGGACGACTGGTATTCTACAGGCAATACCTGGAGTTGAACAGCACTTTGGGTCAGGGTATGCGCGCGAAAGCGGCCGAGCGATTTCGCTTTGCTCGGCCGTTTTCCGCGGTGGTAACCGGCTTGGTGGAAATGCCCTTAGTTCCACCACCAGTTGGAATTTTCATGGGCGGCCGCCTTGGAGCGGACCGGAGCAACCGCCTCGCTCCGTTCGACCTTATCGGCGATGTTCCAGGAATTGATCCGCACGCCACCCGACGCGCTGATGATCCACTTGCGGCCTTTCTTCAGCATGCTGGCCTTCGAGTCGACCTGTCTCGGAGCAGGGAACTCGACGGTCTTCGCGTCGGCCGGGTCCAGCAGCCCGGTCATACTGTAGCCCGCCTTCTCCGTCAAGTTCTCCTTGACGATCAGCGCGCCCACGACGGCCAGTTCCATGCAGTTGCGCAACTGTCCGAAGATCGGGTCGGCCAGGGCCAGTTCGTCGTAGTGCTCGGTCATGTTGTCGGCCCACTTCTGGGCGACCGGATTGACGCGTCCGGTGTGCTGTCGGGTCCCGGCGGCGGTGAGGAAATCCTCCTCGGTCATGGCTTTGACCGATGCCAAAGGCAACTCCCAGGCCAAGCCGTCGGCATCACGCAACAGCGGCTCGAACTTGGGCGCCAACCACCAGCGCGGCAGCATGTTGCTCATCCCGTGCCCGGTGGCCTTCATCATCTGCAAGAAGCCGGGCAGACCGCGGATCGGGGCCGGCTCGAAGTTCATCGCCAGCCGCTTCATGCGATAGTCGGCCGCCACCATCACCCGGGCGAAATGACTCGTGCCGGGCACCCCGGTAACGGAAATCTGCTGCAACCCGAGTGCGTTTTCAATACCGGCGGCCGTTTGCCCGGGATTGCCGATCGTCCGCAGCTTGCTCGCGGGGGTTCTCAGCCGCGTAAGACCTTCGGCTGTCGGATCGATTGAGCAACTGATACCGCCTTGTGCGGCCGATCGCGCGGTGCGCAATGCAACCAGCAGGTCGTCCAGGAGCATTACCGGCCGGCCGGTGGTGACGCCGACAATGGTCCCGTCGTCGCCCACCTTCCACCCCTCGCCCGGACCAACCAGGACGATGTCGCGCTCGTCGGGATAGACGAAGACGTAGCGAATCCGTTGCATGCCGGCCAGCAGCCTGATTTCGTCGGGCAGGTCCTTGCCGCCATCGACACACTGGCGGATCGCTTCTTCAAGCCTGCGCAGCGAGACTTTGCGAAGACCGGCCGCTTTACCCAAGCCGTCGGGTACTGCTTTGAGGCCTTTGGTTCTGGCGTCGCGTAGCATGCCCGTGGCGTCTATGGTTGCGTTATCGAGCAGGCCGTTTGCATCGATGGAGATACCACCGACGGAGCGACTGGTGTTCCAGTTGTCTTGTGCATGGATCGCGGGGCAGAGTACGAGCAACAATGCCAGAGAAAGAAGCCCAACGATGGTCCGGCGCACGGCCGGACTGTGGGCCAAGTTACAAGTCGACATAACAAATCTCCTATTGGCCGCGTAAGGTACATGATGGTGTCCGAGAATTCCCTCTTGTAAAGCCGCGACCAGTGGTCGCGGTTCAACAATTGAATTGGCAAGTCGAAGAACCGCGGCCACTGGTCGCGGCTTTACAACCAAATTGGGCAATTCCAATTCCCGGGCACCTCAAATACATAATAACCCGACGTGCGGAGATTTGCAAGAAAACAATCCGGACCACCCCAAGGAAGAGCAGCAAACCTTGTCCGGCAGGCAGCCTCCCCCTCTCCAGGGGCATCCGCCAAAGGGGATCTCCTTGCCGAAAGGGGGCCTCTGCGGATAACCTATAGATAAGCGGGTTCTTTTCCGCGGAGGTGCCCGGGTTTGTGCTAGCTCGGGTGCAGATTCATCCGACCGCTATGGCTGGTGAGGTGTCGGCGTGTCGCAGTTGGCCTATCTGGTGATTCGCGAAGGGTCGAGGTGGAGCGATGTGTTCCGGCTGGTGCCCGGTCAGTCGGTTACCATCGGTCGCGCGCCGACAAGCCAGATCGTAATCAGGGACGAGCGGTGCAGCCGCAGCCACGCCGAAGTCTTTATGTCGGAAGGTCAGTGGATGCTGAGGGACCTGGACAGCCGCAATGGCACGATGGTGGGCGAACATCTTCTGGACGACGATTGGGTCCTGAATCCCGGCGACGCAATTCGCATCGGCCGTTCGCAACTAATGTTCGTCCATCACCTGACCGAAGCATTCGACGACTCCAGCACGGTGATCCGCCGGCCGGGAAAACGCCCCGAGGAGCCGGCCAACGACGACTCCGACGACGATTCCAGCGTCCTGGCGGCCTACCAACCGACAACAATCACGCACCGTCGCGGCCAGACGCGATTCTTGGAGCCGGGCGAGGAGCCCGACAGCACTGTCTCGGAAACCGGCGCCGTCTCCAAAATGGGCCAGGCGGCCGCCAAACTGTGCCGGCTGGCCTTCGAACTGGCCAAGGCACCCGACCTGCCGGCCATGGCCGAACTGGCCTTGGACGGTCTCTTCGAGGGAACCCGGACCGACACCGGCGCACTGCTGCTGTTGCCCCGCGATCTGGCCCAAGATCCACGCGGTGCCGACCTGAAGGTGGTTGCTTCGCGCAGCACGGCCAACCGGCGGTATCACCGGGTATCGAATTTCCTGGCCACCACCGTGTTGCGCGAGGCCGAGGCCGTGCTGGCACGGAACGTGATGGGCGACAGCACCCTGGGAAGCCGCGATAGCAAGGGAGAAATCCTCGCTACCAGCGTTATGTGCGCACCCGTGCGGCAGGGACAAAACGTGCTCGGCTTGATCCATTTGTTCTCGACGGACGCCGACCGCGTCCCCGACCCCGACGACCTGGAGTTCACCCTCGCCGTGGCCGACACGGTGGCCGTGGCCCTGACAAACCTCAACCGACGGCAGGAACTGGCCGAGAATCTCACCCAAGTCCGCGACGAAAACGTGCAGTTGCGCCAACGGTTGGGAGTACAAAGCGAAATCGTCGGCAGCAGCCCCCTGATGCGTCAAATTGCCGAAGAAATCGGCCGCGCGGCAAGCAGTAAGGTAACCGTCTTGATACGCGGGGAAAGTGGAGTGGGTAAAGAACTGGTCGCCTGGGCAGTCCATTTCTCCAGCCCAAGGCGAAAAAACGTCTTCGTCTGCCTTAACTGTGCGGCGCTATCCGAAGACCTGCTGGCCAGCGAGTTGTTCGGGCACGAGCGGGGAGCCTTCACCGGGGCCACCGAGCGCAAAATCGGAAAGTTCGAAGCGGCACACCGCGGAACGCTCATGCTCGACGAAATCGGCGAAATGAGCCCCAGCATCCAGGCGAAGTTCCTCCGCGTGCTCGAAGGGCATCCGTTCGAGCGGGTAGGAGGCAGCAAGCCGGTTACCGCCGACGTGCGAGTTATCGCCGCCACCAACCGCGACCTGGAAAAAGACGTCGCCGAGAAGCGTTTTCGCCGCGATCTATACTTCCGCCTCCACGTACTGGAAATCGTCGTGCCCGCCTTGAGAAAACGTCGCGAGGATATTCCCGAACTGGCCGAGTACTTCCTGCAAAAATTCCTTGTCGAAACCGGACGAAAAATAAGCGGCTTTACGCCCAAGGCAATGGATATGCTGCTTAACTACCGCTGGCCGGGAAACGTCCGCGAATTGAAGAACGTGGTGGAACGGGCGGTCGTGCTCTGCCGAGGCCCGCAAATCGATCACGGGGACTTGCTTCTCTCGAAACTGTCTACCGCCGGCGATACGGGCGAGATAATGGCCGCGGATATCGGCTACAGCGCCAGTTCACTGGCCGACATGGAATCCCGGCACATCCTCGATACGCTCAATCACACCGGCTGGAACAAGAGCAGAACGGCCGGCATCCTCGGCATCGAACGATCCACGCTGGACCGGAAAATCCGCCGCTACTCGCTGGCCGACCACCGTTAGTGGTTAGTGGTCAGTGGTTAGTGGTCAGTGACGAAAAACAGTTCCTGTTGTGGAAAGTCTCCCCTCTCCCTTTGGGAGAGGGGCCGGGGGTGAGGGCTGAAGATGCCTTGGAACTATAGACGCCTGGAATCAAAGGACTTGCTCTGACTCGCCCTCACCCTAAACCTCTCCCAGGGGGAGAGGGGACTAACTGCCAACCGCTTTCCGTTCCGGCTTTTTGACGGCTATCTTCTTGGCGGCTTTGTCTAGTGCCATGCCTTGGTTGATGAACGACTCCACGGTTCCGATGCTCTGGCCGCCGACCAGCTTTCGACGCTTCCACCCCTTGGCCGTTCTGCGAAACATTAGCAACTGGGGGATGGGACCGCCGCCGGTTAGTTGCTGACTCAGCCGCCGTTGGCGATCCACGTTCACGCTGGCGAACACCACCTTCCTCAGCAGTCCCCGCTTCTCGGCTTGCGGGAGGACTTCCTCCTTCATCTCGACGCACGCCGAACACCACTCGGCACCTACCAACACAACCATTGGCTGGCCCGTCTTGGTGGTCACCTTGTGAGCGGCAGTGTAAGTATCGGCTCCAGTTGCCACGATCGATGCTTGGAGTACCACGGCAAGGCTCAAGCTAGTCACGGAACATCTCCTCTTTCGGATACGACAGGGGTGGGGAGTCAGGGGGCAGGGGCCAAGGAGCAGGGGTCAGGATTTTGCTTCCAACCGAATTGGATTTCACACGAAAATCCTGGCCCCTAACCCCTTTGGTTGCGATTAGTTTACCGGGTGCGGCAAAGTAAACAAGGGGCAAGTGTAAAATTTATTTAATTGGCGGTTTTTGGGGCAACCTGGGTGTCGCTGCCTTATCCGCTGCATAGGGGGTCAGGGATAAATGCGAATGGGCCGAAAAAGGGACCAGGTTTAATTTGCCGGACCGGCCCGGAGGGTGCTTCGCACAAATTAAACCTGGTCCCTTTTTCGGTTGTTTGCGGACGATCTTGACGGGTCTCGCCGGCAGGGCTTATACTTCATGGTTTGGTCGGCAAGTTCAAGAAGGTATTTGGAAGATGAAGGGTCAGCGACGTCACGAATTGGAGCAGAACGTGCTCGCCGATTGGCTGGCAGGGATTGTTGGGTCCATTAAGCCCTATGCGAATGCGATTCTCGGGGCCCTACTGCTGCTGGTCGCTGCAATGTTGGTCTACACGTGGTGGGTTCGGCAATCGGCCACCCAGACCGCCGAAGCTTGGGACACATTCTACAAGGCCATGGCGTCGGGGAATCCGGTCGAGTTCGGCAAGGTAATCGAGCAGTATCCCGGCAGCCACGTGGCACACTGGGCGGCGGTGGTTGCCGGTGATGTGTACTTGGCTCAGGGCTGCAATCGGCTTTTCAGCAGCAAGGCCACGGCCAACCAGGATCTCCGCAAGGCAGTGGACGATTACCTATTGGTGCTCGACGAAAGCCGGGAGTCGATGCTTCGGGAGCGAGCCAGCTTTGGCCTGGCCCGTGCCCAGGAAGCTCAGGGCGACTTGAGCAAAGCGATTACCGGCTACCAGGACGTGGGCCGGCATTGGCCAAAGGGTGCCTATGCGGCGGCGGCCCAACGCCGGTTGGAAGACCTCAAAAAGCCGAAAACAAAGGCATTCTACGACAAGTTCGCCAAGTACGATCCGAAGCCGGCCTTTTCCGACGAGCCGGGCACACCCGGAAAGCAACCCGCCTTCGACCTGGACAGCTTGCCCAAGGACGCCCCGGCCGTCACGCCGTCAGATTTCATGGACCTGAAAGAGACGGGCCCGGGCGGGAAAAAACCGCCCGAGTAATTCCTGTTGCGCTGTAGGAATTATTCATCGTGTGGCACGCCCAGAACGTAGTGATGGGCGTGGTCCGTGTATACCACGCCCTTCGCTGCGCTCAGGGACGTGCCACCCATTACATAGTGCCAATGATGGGGCAGTAACTAAGTCGTTGGCAAGCAATTACTCAAAGTCCGGTGACATTTGTGAATAATCCGGGCTAACCCTCTCCCAAAAGGAGAGGGGACTGCCATGTCGCGCGAGAGCCTTTCTTCCGAGCCTGTCCAATTGGTGGTGACGACTTCCGAGTCGGCCTGGCGGCTGGATGTGTTTCTCGCTCACCACTTCACTGACTCCAGTCGGGGGCATATTCGCCGGGGGATTTCCGCGGGCGGCGTGGCGGTGGACCAAAAAGGCGCGAAACCCAGCTACAAGCTTCGGCCGGGACAACGGGTAACGATCGTCCTGCCGGAACTCCCCCGCCAGTGCCCCCGGGCCGAGAATATCCCGCTGGATATCCTCTACGACGACGACCACCGGGCGGTGGTCGACAAGCCGCCGGGCATGGTGGTGCATCCGGCGCGGGGGCACTGGTCGGGTACACTGGCCGGCGCTTTGCAGTATCACTTTGGCGGGCGGTTGAGCACAACCGGCGGTCCAACGCGGCCGGGTATCGTGCATCGGCTCGACCGCGACACCAGCGGCGTGATCCTGGTGGCCAAAAGCGATCAGGCCCATGCCAAGCTGGCCGCACAGTTTCAAGCCCGAACGATACGGAAAGAGTACTTTGCCCTGGTGGCCGGTTCTCCCCAACGCGATCGCGACGTGGTTGATCGGCCGATCGGGGTCCATCCACATCAGCGGGAGAAGATGGCCATTCGCCGCGACGAGTCGGTGAGCCGGCCGGCGGAGACCTTTTACGAGGTTATCGAACGGTTCGACGGTTTTGCCGCCGTGCGCGTCGAGCCTAAGACCGGACGCACACATCAGGTCCGCGTTCACCTAAGCCATATTGGGTGTCCGGTGCTTTGCGATCGGCAGTACGGCGGCCGTGCCCGGATTACCCGGGGAGAAATCCGCCGCGATCCGAAAGACGACACGGTGCTTTTGGCGCGTCAGGCGTTGCATGCACGGCGATTGCGGTTCTCACACCCTGCCACCGGCAAGCCCATGGATATTGAAGCCCCTCTGCCCGACGACATGGCCGCCGTGCTGGCCGAATTGCGAGAGTACCGTGCTTGCATGTAGAAGGCGAGTCCGAAAATGGGGACTGGCTCCGTCACGGGCTGGTTTTCAGGAGAGTTTTCGGTTTGCCGACGGTGCCTGTCCCCTTTTTCCGAAAATGGGGACTGGCTCCGTCACAGGCTGGTTTTCAGGAGAGTTTTCGGTTTGCCGACGGTGCCTGTCCCCTTTTTCGGCAGGCAGGAATAGCTCGGTAGCTCTTCGCCGTCGGCATCTACCGCTCCGGTGGGGGCGTGGGACCGCCGGGGAGCGGCGTTGGACCGCCGGGCGGCGGCATTGGGGT
>JAUWJC010000467.1 GCA_030607895.1 Pirellulales bacterium | reverse complement strand
GTTGTTATAGCCTGAAAAGTTCGCGCGATTCCAAACGTCCGTTCTACCCTTGAATTTACGAGGTAAATCGACTTGACCGAAAAAGTTCTTGCCATTCTGCGCAAGATATGATCGGTAAGAGTCTAATCCACGTCGCGGATTTCCACGAGCGTATGTCTGACCAGGACACCGTCCTCGAAGTAGGCTTCGCCGGTTATTGTGCGGACCACTTTGAGCACTTCGAGCACCGTATGAACCTGATCGGTGATCGCCTTGAGCCGGTCCTTATCGTCGCCCAGTTTCTTCTTGACGATCTGGCGCGTCGCCAGGTCGGCCCAGGGCGTGGCCGCGTCGACCAGTGCGGCCCAATCCAGCAGCGAAGCGCTGGCCAACGGGCGATCGGTCTTGGCCAGCACGCCGCCGATTTCCAGCGGTGTGGCCTGAAGCAGCCGCCGGGTGTGCTGCCGGGAAGCAGAAACCACGGCCACCTTGCCGAAAATCCCCAGGTTGGGAACGATCTGCTCATCCACACTAAACTCGGGCACACCAAGCTCGGGCGACAGAACAAAGGCGAACAACTCGCCGGCGTCCGATTTGGTAACCTCCGGCTCGGGCAGTTTGAAGTCGTCGGGTACGTCGGGCAACACTTCTTCGGCCACCTCGACGGCGTCTTCCAGTATCTCCCAGTACTCGACCAGTGCCTTGCGGAACAGCGCGGCGTCGCTAAGGCCGATCACCAGTGCCGGTTCCGGAAGGGGCATCGGCGCATCAAGGGCCGGCAGGACCGACACCGGTTGCTTGCTCTTGAGCTTCGCGTCGATTACCAGCCCCCCCTGACCGTCGGCGGTGGAAGGGATGAGCTTCTGCCGAGTGGTCTTGTCCAGCCGCTCGACCAACGGGCCGGCCAACTTGGCCAGCTTCTCGAACCGCTCTCGATCGTCCGAGTCCATCTTTGGCACCGCGTGCTGCTCGAAGTAACCGTAGCCCACCTTCAGCCACTTCACCAGCAGGTCGTACTGCTCTGGCGAGGATTTTCCCCGGGCAACAAACGCCAATAGCGGGCGACCGCCCAGGTGGTTCAGAAGCCCGAGCGGCTTGGAGCCGTCCAGTCCCAATTGATTGCCCCAGTTGTAGGCGTAGCTTTCAATTCCCCGATCCGTCAGCAGCGATACGGCGGCCACGGCGCCGGCCTCGGGAACAAGCCGTTTTAGGTCTTCCACCAGTCGGGCGGCGTCCTTGCGGACTTGGGCTTCCTTGTCTTTCTCCAGCTTGGCCAGCGGCAGCAACTCGTTGACCGCGTCGAGAAGCTGCTCGATGTCCTTCTTGCCACCGCCGATCCGGCGGCCCATTTCCTCGCTCATGTAGC
Source organism: Pirellulales bacterium (assembly GCA_030607895.1). GTDB lineage: Bacteria > Planctomycetota > Planctomycetia > Pirellulales > Thermoguttaceae > JAUWJC01. The sequence continues at coordinate 2,407 of JAUWJC010000467.1, read as the reverse complement.
CGATCGAGGCGATCCGCTTGTCGGCGAACTTGTCGAGCCGCTTGATTTGTGGCAGATCGGCCAACACCTTTTCGCTACCCAGCCGGGCGAGGAAATCGGTTGAGGGGCCGATTCCAACCAGAAGATAGTCATCGCGAAGCCCCAGGGCGACAACCAGCGTCAACTCCTTCACCTTGGCAACCAGCTTGTCCAACTCGCCCGGCTTCTCCTCCAACTCCTTGAGCTTCTCCAGCGGCACCTTGTCCCAGGGGATCATCTTGCCGTCCAGCGAGAGGACCAGGTAGCTGTGCTGGCCGATCTTGGTTCGCTTGAAGCGGCCGGCCATCAGCGGATTGGCATCGCAAAGCATTTTGGCGATTCCCGCGATGCCGCTCAGGTGCTCGGCGACCTCGTCGGTCTTGCTTAGTTTGAACCCGGCGATCATGCCGGGAATTTTCATCAGGTCGAGGTTTTCGCTCAGCACGCCCAGCAGCAGGGCCGCCCGTAGCTCCTTCTCGTCGAGTTCCTCCGCATGGGCTGTAAGCTGCACGATGACCGGTCCATATCGCATCGCACCGGCGACCTGCTGTATCAGCTCGATCGTATCGATGCACTGCCGGTCGCCGTAGACGAAGGCCTCGCGGGAGAGCATGTCGGCCAGCAGGGCGAGAGCTTGTTGCGATTGGGGGTTGTCCAGGGCCTCTTCGAGCCGGGCCGCGCCGGTGCCGGACACATGCGATTTTGCCTTGTAGAATCGCAGCCCATGCTCCATCACCGGCATTTCCCTGAGCTTTGCCCACGCCCGGCTGCCGGCAATCGCCTCGAATTTCTCACGTCCGCGTAGCGCGGCACTGTAGAAGCTGGCGTCTTGTGGTAGCCAGTTCAACGAAGTGTTCAGGTCCTTGAGTTCTCCCGCCGCGGCCGGCACCAGGCCGACCGCCAGAACTGTCGTCATCATCACTGCCGTCAGGGCCCTGCATGCGGGCCGCGCAACTTGCCATCTGGCCATCAGAAAGCCTCCTTACGTGGTGAAAAGAGCATTCCGGTTCCAATAAGCGTTTCAGGACGTGCCTTGCCCGGTTTGGAGCAAGCCCCATGGAGATATAGGTTACACATCCCCAACATCGGCTAGATTCTAGTGTTTCGCCGGTGAGCAGGCAACTGGGGGACGCAAGAAACGAGGGCTCTTCCGTTCTTGGTTTCTGTTGCGGAAAGTGGTCGATGGTGGGTGACGGGAGGGCGAGGCTCCTGCCGAGCCGCCCTGTTCTCGGGGCAAGTATCACGTGGGCACTTCGCAACCCGCGGCTCGGATGACTCAAGGCCTGTGAACGGTTACAGTAAATCGTACCTCTTACCCTTGAATTTCTCGATAGCTTCGCTTGCGTTGGATGCACAATCGCAACGGTACCCCTCCAAGGAGAGCAGTTCCGCCGTCGATTTCACACGATTCGCAACGGTAATCTATACTTTCCTATTCGGCCTGGTTCAATTCCGCCAACATCCGGGAATTCCGGGAATTCCGGGAATTCGGGGGACACCATACACATTTTCGGGGCGTGCAGTGGCCCCATGCTGATTTTGCCCGTGGCTCGAACTCGTGGCACCGGCTGAATTCCCAGGGGCAAGGGGCCAGGTCATACGTCACGCGGATGGCCAATTCCGGGGCTTGACAACCGGCCGTCGGTTTGGTACATTTGTTCATCATGCCGTGTTGTGCCGTGACGCGGCGTTGCTCTTTCTCGATTCGGTATTCCGGGGACACAATACTAATTTTTCCTGACGCCTTTCGGGTTGTCGGCACAATGAAGGAAAATTAGTATTGTGTCCCCGGATTACCTTTTGTTGGATTTTGGGGCGGCCAAAACGGCCAATAATTCAAGCGATTGTAACTCGTTGTAGCCTAAAGAGTTACAGCGGCGGATGACTCGATAAAAGTCCCCTTGACAAGCGCTTCGGCAAGGTAAGATGGCCAATGACCCAACGCTGTAAGTTGATGGTGGATAACAACTTGCAACCGTACATGACGGCCGATGGGAATTTATGGACCGGTGCAGCATACGTCCAAATGCCCAACAATTCGCAAAACCCCGGGAAAACGGCACTTGCCGGCGGACGTACATGGAAAATTCCTGACCGTCACGGATCTTGGGCAGCACGATTGGCCAAGGGTAATCCCCACCGGGACAAGCCCGGTGGGGTCGGAGATCATGCAGTCAATCCCCCCAAAATCCGTGACGGTCAGGTCAGTTCTTATTCCCGGTCTTATTCCCGGGGATTTGCCGCGCTCATCCCCGTGCGTTTACTGACAACTGACAACTACCCACTGTCCACTATCCACCATGCAGTACCAGCTTGGCCATTTCGGGTGGGCAATTCAGGCGGATGGGGAGCTTGCCGGAAATGCCTCGGGTGACGTGCATCACCGTGG
>JAUWJC010000517.1 GCA_030607895.1 Pirellulales bacterium | reverse complement strand
CCACGGTGATGCACGTCACCCGAGGCATTTCCGGCAAGCTCCCCATCCGCCTGAATTGCCCACCCGAAATGGCCAAGCTGGTACTGCATGGTGGATAGTGGACAGTGGGTAGTTGTCAGTTGTCAGTGATTAGTGGGAATTGTTGAACATGCTGCGCGGACGAAGCCTGTGGTCGTTGTCCTGATCGTCGGACTCTTCTACACCACCTCGTCAATCACCCAGGGCTTGCGGTACTCGCGTTTGAAAAGCTTCATGGCCTCGTCGTTGTTGACGATCTTTTCGGTCTTCGCATCAATCAGCAGCTTTTGGCCGCCAACGCGGTAGCTGATGTTACCGTAGTGGCTCATCAGGGTGGTGCGATGACCTTCCAAGATGTCGGCGTTAGGCAGTTTGCGGGTGCGGATACATTCGACGAAGTTTGCCTGGTGGTCCGCATCGGGGAAGCGACCGAACATTTGGTCCTTGACCACTGGTTTGCGGCTCTTGGGCCGCACGTAGACCTGCCAGCCGCCGCCCATCCGGCCCACGCACATTAAGCCCTGGGTACCGTAGATCTCGATCCGCGTGGAGTTCTGCGGCCAGTAGGGGAACATGTCGCTATCACGGATGCCGCCGTCGGTCTTGAGCATGTATGGCGTGTAACCCGTGTATTCCACGGTCATCACCATCTTGTCGAAGTCGTAGGCGACCACCTGCGTATCGGGTATCTCGCCGTCGCCTCCATAGGCGAGCTTGCCGCCGGTAGAGTAGACCGTTTTGGGATAGTCGACGCCGCAGAGCCATCGGGCCAGGTCGAGCTGGTGGATGCCGTCCCGGACTATGTCACCGCCACCGTAGGCCCAGAATTGGTACTTGCCTCGGGAGTGGAACGTCGATCTGTACTTGCGCAACGGCGCCGGCCCGGTGAACATGTCCCAATCCAGGTCTTTGGGTGGATCACTCTCTTTGGCCAGCTTGATGTTGTGGCCCACGATTTTCTGGTTGTACACGCGGCACATGTGGATACTGCCCAGCTTGCCCTCCTGGATGTACTTCTTGGCCTCGAAGTTGTACGGCGCGCTGCGGTTCTGGGTGCCGACCTGGACAATCCTCTCGTACTTGCGTGCGGCCTCGACCATCTTTTGGCCTTCCCAGCAGTTATGGCTGCACGGCTTCTCCACGTAGACATCCTTGCCAGCCTGGCAACTCCAAACGGTGGCCAACGCGTGCCAATGGTCGGACGTGGCGATCAACATTGCATCCACCGACTTGTTTTCCAGGGCTTCGCGGAAGTCCTGCACGCATTTGGGTTGTTTGCCGCCCTGGGCCGCGGCGATCCGCTTGCTGTCTGAGAACCGTCGCCGGTTCACATCGGCGACGTAAGCGAACTCACAATCGGGCCGCGAAGCAAAACCGCAGGCCACCGTGGTGCCGCGGCCGAAGCCGACCAGGGCCATGACAATCTTGTCGTTGGCAGGTGCTGCCCGGACGGACTCTGCACTGTTGAGGATCGTCACCCCGGCTGCCAGGCCCAGCCCGGTCTTCTTGGAACGCTTCAGAAACTCTCGACGATTCATGGCGGTCATGATGTGTGTCCTTTCTGAGAAATGGAGTGTATCGACTTCCTGACGCTGCTGGCGCTTTTCAAGACGTGCGGCTTACCGGGCGTTACGGTGGCCAGATGCTTTCCGACCAGCCGGCCGCTGGTGATGGCCCACCCGATGTGCAGGCCGTGGCCCCAGAGCACCTGGCCGCCGATGCCGTTGCATCCCACGGCGTAGAGTCCCGGGATAGGTTGGCCGGATTCGTCGAGCACCTGCATTTGCCGGTTGATGGCCACGCCGCCCTCGGCAGTGGTGAAATAGGCCTTTGCCGGCCCAAGCAACACCCAACGGTTGCCGCCCAGCGGGTTCCGGTCGCCGGTGCGGCCCAGTGTGTCGGGTTCCTCGCCCGCCACATATCGGTTGAACTCCTCCACCGTCCGGTGCAGGCAATCGGCCGGCAGATTGCGAGCCTCGGCCAGTTTATCGAGCGTGGACGCTTGCTGGGAAACGTCCGGACGAATCTTGAGATAGTCGTCGACGTAGGCGTAAGCGATCTCCGGGGCCGTCGACACGAAATGCGGCCATTTGCCGTAGCGGTCGACAAGACGCCGGTCGAGCAAGATATAGCAGATTTTGTCGGGCTGGTTGGCAATGGCGATCTCGCGCTCCGGCGACGTCTTTTCGTTGCAGAACCGCCGGCCCCGGGAGTTGACCAGAATCGCTCCGTCGTCCAGCAGCGAGTTCTCGGGATGTTGCCAGGTAAGCAGGAGCCGTTTGACCATCCAGTCGATGACGAACTTCGGCACCAGCGGCAGCATCATGCCCATCAGCCTTGCGCCGATTCCCTGCGACGGCAGCAGTTGCTCGAACGTATTGCCCTCCTGGGCAATGAAGCGCAACTCGGGGCCGTAGGTGATGTCCATGTTCAATAGCTTGGCGCCGACACGCTCGGCCAGCATGTGTCCGTCGCCGTGGGCGTTGGGATTGATGCCCTCGATGGCCGCGAAACGTTCGCCTTTGAATCGCCCGATGATCTCCGGAGCGTTCGAGTAGTCGCCGGCCGCCAAGACGACCCCGCGGCGGGCGTGGAAAGATCGGGGCCGGCCGTTGACCAGTGCCACCACGCCCGTGATCCTACCGTTGTCCCGAATAAGTTTTTCCACGGGCGCATTGCAGAGGATCGTGCCACCGTGACGCAACAGACGCGACTGAAACGTCGCCACGTAGGCCTTGGCGTTGGGCACCACGTTGTGCATCCGCGGCACGCGGTTGGGCGGCTCGGGGCTCGGACCGTGAAAGGCCAGCCCCATCCCCAGCATCCAATCCAAGGTCTCGGCTGCATGGCCGAGAAAGAATCGCCGCAGCGAACGGTCGCACCTTGCCTCGATCTCGGGCGAAGCGAACTTGCCGGCGTCTTGCTCGTGATCGTCGGGGTTGTCGTCGATGCCGGCCTTCTGTTGAAGCACCGTGCCACTGGCCGTGAAGGAGCCGATGGCAATGCCGGTCGTGCCGCCCAGGTCGGGTTGTTTTTCGAGCACCAGCACATTGACTCCGCGTTGGGCACTGCTCAGCGCCGCGGCCAATCCGCTGCCCCCACCTCCGCCAACGATCACGTCATACTCGTCTACCACGTCACAAATCCTCTTGCAAAACCAGCCACGACACCTCCAATCGTCGGGTGCAGTCGCGTCAGTGCCATGGTTTATGCGGCGTTTTGGGTGAGGTTGGGGTG
>JAUWJC010000178.1 GCA_030607895.1 Pirellulales bacterium | reverse complement strand
CGAAAAAGGCATCAAAATCAGCGACTCGCAGATGCGATCACTGAATATCAAACGACGCCGTTTCTGCTCGAATCTGAACTACACCATCCGCCCAAGAGAATCGGGAAATAGTTAATCCACATTTTCTTAGAGAAGAAGCTGGGCCGCGTCCTAATTGGACAGCGCCACTTTGCACGGAGAAATCGTCATAACTGGTTTTTGGCAAACAACTTGCGACATTCCCTGAAGCTCAGGCTCCCTATTTTAACATCCTGATATAACTCTCTATCCACAAACAGGTTGCGTCGATCATGCAGCGCAAAGTGGCGCTGTCCAACTAAGACGCCAGAAACCCGGCCCGAAGAAAACCGAATGAAATAATTAAGTATACTGTCCCCGGAACTCCCGGGAACTCCCGGAACTCCTCCAGAGCGGCGGTCGGAAAACGGTAGGCACGCGGAGCGGGCATTGCACAGCGGAATCGAGCCCTGCGGTAACTGTTCACGGGAGTCTCTCGGCCACGGATGAAACACAGATTGAACACGGATTGAGGTGAAGCATTTCCAGGATTAATCCCCTCTCTGAAACCGTGGCAACCACTCACTCCAAGTCGGCCATCACCTCATGGGCGGCTGCAATCGTGGCGTCGATGTTATCGTCGGTGTGTGCCGTGGACAGGAACAGGGCTTCGTACTGGCTGCAAGGCATGTAGACGCCGCGCTCGATCAGACCCCAAAAGTACCGGGCGTAGCGATCGGTATTGCAGCGGCTGGCCGTGTCCCAATCGGTAACCGATTCGGTGCTGAAGAAGAAAGTCATCATTGCGCCGAACCATCCGATCGAAAAGGGCACTCCGGCCGCCGTGGCGGCTTCTTCCAGGCCCACCGCCAGCCGGGTCGAGAGCCGCTCGAGTTCTTCGTACGGGTTGGTGTCGCGGAGGACTTCCAGCGTGGCTATTCCCGCCGCGGCAGCCAGCGGGTTGCCGCTCAAGGTGCCTGCCTGAAAGACTTCTCCGGCAGGCAACACGCAGTCCATGATCTCGGCCCGGCCTCCGTAAGCACCCATCGGCAAGCCGCCGCCGAGAATCTTCCCCAAGGTAGTCAGGTCGGGAGTAATTCCGTACAGTTCTTGCGCTCCGCCGTACGCCACGCGAAAGCCGGTCATTACCTCGTCGAAAATCAAGAGCGCCCCATGCTCCCGGGTGACTTCCCGCAAAGTCTCGCGAAAATCGATAGACGCCTTCACACAGCCCATGTTCCCCGCAACCGGCTCGACGATTACACCCGCAATATGCCGGCCGTGCTCGGCAAAGGCGGCCTCTAAACCTTCCGCGTCGTTGTACTTCAACACAAGCGTATCGCCACTCGTGCCGGAAGTAACACCCGGCGAATTGGGCACCGAAAGCGTGGCGGCCGAACTGCCGGCGGCAACCAACAGGCTATCCACATGGCCGTGGTAGTTGCCCGCAAACTTCACGATCACGTCTCGGCCGGTGAATCCTCGGGCAAGCCGGATTGCACTCATTGTGGCCTCGGTGCCGGAGCTAACCAGCCGGACCTTGTCGACCGAAGGCACGGCATCGATAACCAACTGGGCCAGTATGTTTTCGGCTTCCGTGGGCGCGCCGAAGCTGGTTCCCCGCGGAATTGCCTGCCCGATCGCCTCGACCACCTTGGGATGCCCATGGCCCAGGACCATCGGGCCCCAGGACAAGACGTAATCGATGTAGCGGTTGCCGTCGATATCGAACAGGTAGGCCCCCTCGGCCCGGTCAAAGAAGATCGGCTCGCCGCCGACGGCCCCGAACGCCCTGGCTGGGCTGTTCACTCCGCCGGGCATCAACCGCTTTGCCCGTTCGAACGCTGCGTGACTCTTCTCGTGTGACATATCTCAACTCTCAACTCTCAACAGCATACCGTACGATTTAGGCAGTGGGAAGACGCTCGCACCCGGCATGTAAAGCCGCGACCAGTGGTCGCGGATCACCAAGCGAACCAACACCCCGAATGCCCGCGACCACTGGTCGCGGCTTTACAATGGGTAATTGGCGGATACGCACAGTGGCCAGTCGACACGGTTGACACTCATTCTCGCCTCTGGCATACTATTATTATGATTGTCCCGCCTTCCCCATTTTCCTGCCGCTTGACCAGAAGAGTATCCCGCCATGAGACCTATGCAGCTTTATCGAGCTACACGAATTGGGTTCACACTTGTCGAACTACTTGTGGTAATTGCCATCATCGGTATTCTGATTGCCCTGCTTCTACCCGCGATTCAAAGCGCTCGGGAGGCCGCCCGGCGAATTCAGTGTACCAATAACCTGAAACAGATGGGCTTGGCGATACACAATTTCGAGAACGTCAACCGGGTGTTTCCGCCCGGTTTTGGCGGCCGAACCAAGGAGGGCAACTGGTCGGCCCAGGCTTACATCCTGCCGTTTTTGGAAGCAGGCTCTATCTACAAGGATATCGATTTCAGCAAAGGCTGGAAAGAAGTGATACTGCCAGACGGCAGCTACCTGGCCGCAAGCCGCATCGACACCTATATGTGCCCCTCCGAACCCAACGACAAGGTGCGAATGCACAAGACGCTGGGTATCCCGGAGGTCTATCCGATCAACTACGGCGTCAACATGGGCGTGTGGTTCGTTTACGATCCGGCCAGCGGCGGGAACCGATCGGGAGGGAACGGGGCGTTCTACCCATACAGCCGGCTACGGGTGCGAAACTTTGCCGATGGGATGTCCTTCACCATCTGCGCCGCCGAGGTGAAGGCCTACATGCCCTACCTTCGCGACGTCGGAATCAGTAATCCGCCGATGCCGACCGATCCGGCCGAAGTCTGCTCGCTGGGAGGAGAATTCAAGCAGAACAGCGGCCATACCGAATGGTGCGAAGGCCGGGTGCATCAGTCGGGTGTCACGGCCGTTTTCCCGCCGAATACGAAAGTTCCTTGTCAACAGGGCGGACAGGATTACGACATCGATTGGAACAGCCAGCGAATCGGCACTCACGAGACCATCCGCACCCACGCGGCCATTACTGCCCGCACCTACCATCCCGACATGGTAAACGTCGGGATGATGGGCGGTTCGGCCAGGTCGATCAGCAACCGAATCACCCTCAGGGTGTGGCAGGCCCTGTTCACCCGCAACGGCAAGGAGCCGATCTCACTGGCGGAGACAGAGTAGTGCCCGAATAACATCGACAATTCGCAGTTCGTATCGTGCATCACGCCGCGACCATCGGTCGCGGCTTTTTGGCCGAGCGCCAAACCGGCTATTTCTTCGGATGAATTAGCTCGAATCGCTGGTCCGGCGGTAGTCGTAGCGCGGGGTCGTCGGCGCCGCGCATCTCGGCAAGGATCAATGCGTCCATGGCCTTGATAACCGCCCGCACCTCGGGGTTCGGATCGTCGATCAGGTTGCGCTTTTCCGTGGGGTCCTTTTCCAGGTTGTACAACTCGTCGCGGTTGTGGTCCTGGAAATCGCGGACCAACTTCCATTTGGCGGTTCGGTAGCCGCGCATATGCGTCGTTGCTCCGTGGTGCATGCTGTATTCGGCGTAGAAACCGTTGTCCCAGTCGGGCATCTTTCGGCCTTCCAGAAGCGGCAGGAAGTTGTGGCCGCGGATCAGCACGCCTTCGGGAACCTTCGCCCCGGCGATTGCCAGAAGCGTCGGGTACCAGTCGAGGTTCGAGATCGTCTCGGTAATGACCGTACCCGGTTTGACCACGGCGGGCCAGCGCACGGCGGTCGGCACGCGGATCGAGGTGTCGAACAGGTTCGGCCGCTGCCACTTGGGGACGTGCTCGGTCCAGGGCGGCGGCTCGGTCAACTGCCACTGAGCATTGCCCTTGTAGAGCAGAGCGTGATGCGAAACGTTGTAACCGTGGTCGGAACTGAAAATCACGACGGTGTTTTGCGCCAGCTTCAACTTGTCCAACAGCGCCAGCAGCCGGCCCAGGTTACGATCGACGCTGGCCACGCTGCCCAAGTACTCGCGCATTACCCGCTTGAGCTTCTCGACTTTCAGATTCGGATAATCCGGATCGACGAGTGTCGGGTCGAGGTCCTTGAACGGGGCCCAATCTTCATCGGCAAGCGGCAGCCACGGAGCATGTGGCGCCCGGTAATGCACGCACGCAACAAACGGCCGGTCCTTGTTCCGGCGGATGAACTCGATCGCGTGATCGGTGAGGATGTTCACCGTCAGCCCGGCGAACTTCTTCATCTTTCCGTCGATTTCCAACGTGGGGTCCTTCACCCGGGTACCGCCGGGCAGGAAACCCATGAAGTACTCAAACCCGAACTCCGTCGGATGGTATCGCGGTTGAGTACCCAGGTGCCATTTGCCGATGAGCCCGTTGGTGTAGCCGGCCTCGGCCAGCAGTTCGGGCCAGGTGACCATTTTCGGATCGAGCCCCAGTTCCGGCTCTTTCCGCGGATTGATCCAATCGGTAATACCCAATTCGCTGCCGTAACGGCTGGTCATCAGGCTCGCCCGCGATGGACTGCATACCGGCGTGGTGGTAAACGAATTGACCAAATAGGCCCCTTCGCGGCAGAGTCGGTCCATGTTCGGGGTCTTCGCCTCCGGGTTGCCAGAAATGCCGAACGTCCACGGCCCCTGGTCGTCGGTGTAGACGAAGAGGATGTTGGGTTTCCGGCGCTCCGTGGCCGCCTGAGCGTCGGCCGCCATGCTGGTTGCGATCACCGCAAGTAGAGCGGTCGCCAGAAAACATTTCTCCAGTCGTGTAGTACCGGTCATGTTGCTCTCCTTCTTATGGACTCAAACTGTAAGCGAACTGAAACGTTTTGCTTGGAAAACACCATGGTGGCAGGGATTGGGGATTAGGGATTCGGGATTAGACTTGACGTGGAAAGCATGGTTCCAATCCCTAATCCCCAATCCCTTGTTTCCACCTGCATGTCACGTTTCCCGAACGCTAGCGCTTACAATTTGAGTTATGGACAACGCCAATTGCCGATCAATTCACCCGACCACCACCATAGCAGACGCCGGGGAAGAGAGAAGGGGACGCAACTCTCTTTTTGAGTGCAATTTGGCCGATACTTCCAGCCGAACAACTTTTCCCGTGATCGCTGCCGGGTAGACGCAAGGTATTGCCGCATGGCAAGTTACGGCCACGCCTCGCGTCCCGGCACGGGGCAAAACGGGGCGGCGGATCGGGCCTTTTCAGGGTCGATGTCGCGTCGTAAGCCGTTTTCCAACAAGGACTTCTAATTATTGGACGGCCATTTGCCCGTCAAAATGGGCAAGATGATGGCCGAAAGCCCTTGCCTTCACACGACTTGCGACGCGCAACCCCCTCGGAGATACGGACAGACACCGAGAGGGACTCGGCAAGCCGGTGAGGCGTTTCGGTTGTCAAAGATCGAACGTCGGCACGACGCCGCGCAGTGCAGTCGCAGAGTGTACAAGTGTACCAAATCGCAGCCGAATTTCAACCCCAATCTTTGGGCCATATGGCCGACCTGACCCCATACGTGTCCCGGGGGTGTCGTCCTTCAACTGGTTTTCGACGATCAGCGCACCTTGACCTTATGGTTGGTACCCAGCATGGCGTTCAGCGCATGGTTGGCGACGCGCGCCACGTACTTGTTTTCCTTGTCCTTCAGCGCCTGCTTGAGAGCGCCGACTGCCGGGCGGGCCTTGTCGCCGATGCTGTCCAATACGAGCGCGGCGTTGAGGCGAACCCACTGACGATCGCTTGCCAGTTCACGGATCAACACGGGCAGCGCTTTTTGCTCGGCCTCCATCAAACAAAGCGCTCTGGCAGCCGCGACACGGACACTGGCGGACTTGTCCTGGAGTGCGTTGGTGAGCAACTCGGCAGCGGGAGTTCCTTCAGGGCCCATATTACCCAGTCCAATGGCCGCCCAATAGCGGACCGCGGCGTCCGGATCCTTTAGCGCCGCAACGAGTTTCGGCATGGTGGACCCGTCTTGCCCGGCAGCGCAGGCGACGGCCCGCAGCCGCGTGAGCAGCCCCTGATTGTCGGGGTGCCGTAGGATGGCGTACTCGCTGCCGTATTGTTTTTTGCGCTGGTTGGTCTCCGGCTCGGGCAAGAACCCAAGGTCTTTTGTTTGGAACATCCATTTCACATGGGCCGCCCGGAGCCGCTGGAGCGCCCGCTCGTACTGGGGTGAACCGGCCAGGTTGTGGAGTTGGTGTGGGTCGTTTTTCATGTCATACAACTCCTCGACCGGTTTGTTCCGGGCCCAGAATTGTTCGGCGGCGTCCGGCAATTTCCCCAAAGCATGCAGACGGCGGAGTTCCTTCATTGTTCGTCCGCGCTCGGGTGTGTTCATGTACTGGTAGTACGCCTTGTATGGTTCGTAATTACGGATGTAGAGGTAGCGCTTGTCGCGGACCGAGCGGATGATGTCGTATCGCTCATCCATTCGGTCGCGGGCGCCGTAAACATACTTCCGTGGGGGCGTGAGGTCCTTACCCAAGAACGACCGACCCTGCATGTGCGCCGGAACAATTGTGCCGGCCAAGTTCAACACCGTAGGAGCCAGATCGATCAAGCTGACCAACTCGTCGTTAACCGTCCCCGGCACACCTTGACCCGACGTGCGGAACTTCTGGGGAATGCGGACAATCAGCGGCACGTGTGCTCCCGAGTCGTACAGCCACCGTATGGCTCGGGGTAGTCCCCGGCCGTGGTCCCCCCAGAAAAAGACGATGGTATCGTTGGCTAAGTGGTCCTCGTCGAGTTGTGCCAGCAATTCGGCCACTTGGTAGTCTAAGGCGCTGACCATCTCGTAATACCTGGCCCAGTCCCGCCGCGTCACCGGCGTGTCGGGATAGTACGGCGGCAGAGAAAGCTTCCGGGCATCTTGCCGCTGGTGTGGGGTGAGCCGCTTAGTTACGCTCGCATGTCTCGATTCGTCACCCAACATGCGATCTTCGCCGGTGGCTGTAAGGTTGAACACCGCGAAGAATGGGGCTCCACTGGGTCGGTTTCGCCAATGGGCCCTCCCGCTCGATTCGTCCCACGCTGACTTGGGCACGGGGAAATTGTAGTCGGTCTTCACGTTGCTCGTGCAGTAGTAGCCTGCCTCACGGAGATATTCGGGAAAACACTTCACATGCTCCGGTAGCGTTACTCGGCAACGCATGTGATGTGAGCCGAGTGTAGTGGCGTACATTCCGGTGATAATGGCCGACCGGGTAGGAGCGCACACGCAGGAGGTTGTAAAAGCATTGGTGTATCGCACCCCTTCGGTGGCCAGACGATTCAGCGTCGGCGTGATCGCGTGCGGATCACCATAGCAGCCCAAGTCCGGGTTGGTTTCCTCGCACGAGATCCACAGGATGTTTGGCCGTGGGGGTTTCGCGGCGATAGCCTCAGGGGACTCGGTGGATCCGGTCGCGAAAAGCAACACGATGAGCGATACTTGGCGCAACAACATTGGCCTTCTCCTACTGTAAGTGTTCACGGGTTTGTAACCGTTCACGGGTCTCGGAACCATTCTGAGGAAATCTACACAGACACCACTGAACGGCACGAGTAATATTTTCGTTTAGGTTGTTTGTGTTGTCAAGAACCCGGGCCGGAGTGGGCCAATAATAGGGCTGCTTGGGTTTCTTTTGTTTCTTCTGTTTCTATTTCTACTGTATTGGGTTATCGGCGTTGATGGAACTTCTTTCGAGGCAAGCGGTTACATGTTCGATGGTGATAGAGTTTTGCCAGTTCGTTGCGCTTAAGCCAACGCTCGCATTCTCTCTT
>JAUWJC010000535.1 GCA_030607895.1 Pirellulales bacterium | reverse complement strand
GGGGTTCTTCGGTTTGGGGTGTCATTGGGCTTCCCGCTATCACTGGTCGCGGCTTTACAACGGAGGGAGTAGCACGCCATGATTCGCATTGTTGGAGTACTTGTTGCCCTGGTTGCTGCCCCTCAGCACGACGACCTGCCGCCGTCGCACGGTGTCAAGCCGGAGCTTTACGCCACCGGGTTCGAGTTTGCCGAGGGACCCGCGCTCGATGCTGGGGGCGATCTGTTCGTGGTCAACTATCGGGCCAACGGCAATATCGGCCGGATTGCAGCCGACGGAACGGCCGGCGTTTTCTGCGATCTTCGCAAGCTAGTGCCACTGGAAGGCCGCGAGGTGCGCGCCAACGGGCTGAAAATCGACAGCCAGGGCCGGCTGATCGCGTCCGACTCCGGCGCCGGCCGACTCTTACGGATCGCCGCCGCCGGCAAGAATGTCGAGGTGCTGGCCGACCGCTGGGAAGGAAAACGTTTCAACGGCATCAACGACGTAGCGCTCGACCTGGAGGGCAACATCTACTTCAGCGATCCGAGCGGTTCCAGCCCCGAGAAGCCGATTGGCGCCGTCTACCGCTACGACATCAAGACATCCAAAGTCTCACGGCTCGATGCCGGATTGGTCTATCCCAACGGCCTGGGTGTTACGCCCGACCAAAAACACCTCTGCCTGTCCGAAAGCGCCAAGCACCAGATGTTGATCTACGACCTGACGCCACAGGGAACCGCGGTCAACCGCCGGGTGCTGATAGACTTCACCAAGCAAACCAGTGCCGACGCCACCAGCGGCAAGCTTGTTCCGGACGGGCTGGTCTTCGACGCCGTGGGGCGGCTTTACGTGGCCATCTGGAGCGGCGGTTTCGTCAACGTCATCGAGGTTCCGTCGGGCAAGCTGCTGCGTCAGTACGACGCCGGCGGCGATCACGCCACCAATTGCCACTTCCACGGCGACTACCTTTATACCACGGTCGCCACCAAGGAAGCCGTCTTCCGGCTGAAGCTGGGTGTCAAGGGGTTCGACTACAGCGGCGCGGAGTAGTGAGCGGTCAGCTATCAGCTATCAGCTATCAGCTATCAGCGGTCAGAACTTGGACATAACGGTTCTTGCGAGTCTGCTAGATTGACTGACTATACTCGACGCGGCCATAGATTGCGGGTTTGTGACGCAGGGTATGTGACGCAGTGGTTAGTAGTCAGTTATCAGTAGTCAGTTATCAGTTGTGGCCTGATTCAAATGCGGGTGACAGTTAGCCCGGTCGCCTGCGACCGGAAAACGGGGCGGTTTCCGTTACTTTCCCCGTCGCAGGCGACGGGTAACATGGGTTGTCACGTGTCACCCAAGAACTCGTCGCTTTGAACCAGGCCTCAGTTACTGACTACTGATAACTCCATCCCAAAACCGCAGTTTGTGACCGCGTCGAGTATATCAATACCTGGCCAGGTCCTTTTCGTCACCTTCGGGCCAAAGGGTTCTGACGGTTTTTTGGACCTCGGCGTTCAGCATCCGCAGGTCGCTGCCAACGGCGAGGAACTGCATCCCTTGCCCTGCCCTTTCCAGGGCGTTTTGAGGGTCCATGCAGTGGATGCCCGTGGGGGTGCCAACCTTCTTGCCGATTTCGATTACCCGCTGGACCATGGTTTCGTGCTCCTCGGGCGTGGGCATGGTGCCGTCGGGGGCGCGCATGTTGAATCGCAGGTCGTTGGGGCCGATGAAGATGGCATCGCAGCCGGGTAGGCTGTAGATGGCCTCGGCGTTCTCGACGCCGGTTGGGCTTTCGGTCTGAAGGACCACGAGTATTTCGTCGTTCGCCCGCTGGTAGTAATCACCGGCGGCGGCGGCGAAATTCAATGCATGCATGCCCCCGCCAACGCTGCGGTTACCCACCGGCGGATACTTGGCCGCGGCAATGGCTATCTCGGCCTGCTGGAGCGTGTCGACCATCGGCACGACGATACCCCAGGCCCCGGCGTCCAACACCCGCTTGATACAGTAGTGATCGCCTTCGGGCACGCGGGCCAGTGGCACGCAGCCGGCGTCGGCCACGGCGGCGAAGATTGTGGCCGCGGTCGACCAGTCGAAGGCGGCGTGCTCGATGTCGAGCGTGAGCCACTCGAAGCCGCTTCGGGCCAGCACCCGGCTTGCATGAAGATTCCCCAACGAGAGCCAGGTGCCGAACGTCGGCTTTCCCTGGCGGAGCTTTTCTTTTATCGGATTGGTTTTCATCGCATCGGGTCCTCCGTGGAGATTGTGAGTTATCCGTTATCCGCGGTGGCAAGGCGGGCCGCTTGCGGCTTCGCAACTTGCATACTACTTAGGCGCATCTTTTTTGCTCGGCTTCGGTTCCTGCTTGGGCGCATCTTTCTTGCTTGGCTTTGGTTCCTTCTTGGACGTATCTTTTTTGCCTGGCTTTGGCTCCTCCTTCTTGGGTACATAATCCGTGAATTCCTCCAGCAGCACTTGTGTAGTCCACTTGGCCGCTCGTCCCACAACTTTGGGGCAGTCCTTGTTGGCTCCTTTTCTTGCGTCCTTGCAGAGCACGGTTCCGTAGTGCTCTTCGAACTTCTTGTACACCTTTCGGATGAGTTGATGCGAGAGCTTGCCACTGCCGGTGAACTTGTCGGCCCGCGTTCGGCCGCACAGATAGCCGATGATTATTCCGGAGCTGGTGAACCCTCCACAGTTCTGCACGCCGTGGGGAGTTGCGCCTCCGGCGAGGCAGCTAGCGCCGCGGAAAAGGTCCTTGTCGATCTCGACAAAGGGTATGGCATCTTGAAGCGCGGCCAAGGTGCATTGCGCGCATCCGCCGTATTTCTTCTCGTAGTCGTAGCCGAGCTTGTACGCCTTTTCGATAATCTCCTCGGCCTTCTGATCGAGCTTGATCTTGTCGCCCTGCTTGAGTATTTTCTCGGCTTCCGCACACTGGGCGGTTATGCATGGGAACCCGCCGAGCACCGCGCCAACTCCCGTGCCCGCCAGACACAATAAACGGCGACGAGCGGTTTTTCCCGGCATGTGCCGGTCTGTCTTGCTGGAACTGTTCATTTGTCGTTCTCCTTTTCTTCGGTGGCAGATTGGTGTGGATT
>JAUWJC010000363.1 GCA_030607895.1 Pirellulales bacterium | reverse complement strand
TTCTGCTCCCGGCCGTGCTTCTCCCGGCCCGGGCCGCCCTTGCGCCGGGACTGCCGCGGCGCCGGCTGGGGCGTGGCGGCGGCAGGCGGCGCGGCGGGCGAGGATTTCTTGGGCGTTTTGGGCAGCAGCTTGCGTTCGGCCAGCCCCCACATGCTCGATGCGATGAAGTAGATACACAGCCCGCTGGCCACCTTGAAAAACAGAATGCCCATGAAAATCATCATGTACTGCATGATCTTCTGTTGCATGGCGGCCTGCTCGTCGGCGGGCGGGGGCATGAACATCTTCTGCTGCCAAATGAACAGCACGATCGTGAGGATCGGCAGGATGTTGAAGTACGGCCCCAGCCCCAACATGCCCACGCCGCTGGTAATAAACTCCGGCATGAACCCGCTCCAGTCGAAAAGCATATCCGGAGCGGCCAGGTTCGAGCACCAGCGAATTCCGCTGCCAAGCAGCGGAGCCTGACGCAACTCGACGTCCACCATCAACGAACGATACAACGCAATGAAGATCGGCAACTGCACGAACAATACCAGGCACCCGCTCAGCGGGTTGTAGTTGTGCTTGCGGAAGAGATCTTGCTGGGCCTTGGTCCGGCCCTCCATGTCCTTTTTGTACTTCTCCTGAATCCTCTTTATCTCGGGCTGCAACTCCTGCATCTTCTGGGCACCCAGCGCCTGCTTGCGGCTCATGGGATACATGCAGGAGCGGACCAGCACCGTCAGCAGAATGACCGCCAGTCCGTAGTTGTGCACAATGGCGTAGAAAAAGTGGAGCGTCGTCACCATCGGCACGGCAATCCAACTGAACCACCCGTAGTAGACCAGTTCCTGGAGATTGTACTTCTCCAACAAGGCAGGCTTCTTCGGACCGGCAAAAATCGTGAACCGGTGCGACAGAACGCCGCCAGGCTTCAAGTCGACCGGCGTGCTGACTACCCGACACGACGTGTCCGTGATCTGCTTCTTCTCCTTGACGACCTCGCCTACCCGAAGCGGTTGCGATTGGGCAAACCAAATGGCCGCCGGGTTTTCCTTCTGGGGAATCAGCACGGCGGAAAAGTACTGCGCATCGATGCCGATGTACGTCAACGATTGGTCCTGCCAGGGTGGATCGACGTCGCCGCTGGTGATTTTCGGGCAACCGACCATGGCTGGCGTGCCACCGTCGAAGGAAACCACAACGTCGCGCAGCCCGGCGCTCCATGCACGGCCCACCTTGTTTGCATACCACCAACCCTCGATCGGCAACCCGGTCGGCCCGTCCAGTTGATATGCCACGCCGTGCGGTTTGTCGCCGATGTTTCGGATCTGAACGTCGAAAACCAGGTGGTACGCCCGGTAGGTGGCATCCTTGGCCGATTCCTTGGGAACCTTGGCCAGGGAATATGTCTTGGTGATTTCCAGACCCCGCTTGGGTAACACGCGACGGAACTTGACCGAGCTTCCGCCAGCCTCGGCAACTTCCCACGTGCCGTTCCAGAGGTCCAGCCCATCGAGTTGCTTTCCCACCTCGACGGTTTCCGCCGGCGTCTCCGGCGTGGCTAGCTTCTCGTCGTCGATTTGGCTCAAGGTGAGCATGAAGGAAAGCCTGTCGTCGGCTTCCGGCCGGACGACTTCAAGCGGGCGGCGCCCGAGTGTGACATCGAGCGGGAGTTCCTTGCCGCGGCGGAGAACGGTCAGCGTTGCTTTTCGCCGGGGCTTTGTTTTCTTGAGAGCCCGTTTGAGCGTCTTGGCCCCCGTAACCTTGGCCTGATTGACTGCCGTTATCAGGTCACCCGGTTTGAGGCCGGCCTTGGCGGCGGGAGTTCCCGGTCCGACCACCTGTACCGGGCACCCCTTTCCCCGAATCGTCTCGTCCATAACCACGTGGCCCAAGTACCCGCCGCGATCTTCCAGGTCGTGGAAGCGGGGGCTGCTCAATTCGATCCGCGCCACGGCCGCTCCGCGATTGGTGAAGGTGACCAACATGCGGTACGGGCTGTTCGGATCGACGGACCCCAGCGTAACCCAACTTTCGGGGATATCTTCCTTGGGAACTTCGGCTTGGGGTTCTTTCGCCTGGGGTTTCTCGTGCGGCGCGGTGGGCTTTTTTTCGGGTGCCTGGTCCCCGGCGCCGGCATCGGCGCCGGCTTGATCCGGGTTCTCCCTTCTTTCCTCAGGTTGCTTCCGGTCGGCATCGGGCCGGGCAGCCGCCTCCGGACGCGCCGCCTGGGGTGGCTTTTTCTCCGGCCGCGGATTCAACTTCGACATCAGATATGCGTTGGCCGCCAGAATGGCAAACGCAAGAACCAGAAAAAGAGCGAAACGTCGTTCCATTGTTGATAAGTCGGAGGTCGGAGGTCGGAAGTCGGGGGGTCGGGGCTCGGGTTAGAGGCGACCGAAAAACAACTTTCCGTGGTAGTAACCGTTCACGGGATATCCTTCCGGGCCGGGTCAAAAGACAACTCGCTTTCAGTCCGTGACGAATCAATCCGGTCTGCATTGCTCTTGGGTAGGCTTTTTCCAGAAAGCCATAAGCCGGAGTGCGATGCACAACGAACACCGCCCGAATGATCTGCTTGATAATCCCTCTGTGTCGAAGGCCCATCGTGCTGCCCGAATCCGTGTTCCATCCGTGTTTCATCCGTGGCCCGGTTCCCTAGAAATCGGTAGGTCATTCTTCGGTCGCCCCTTGCTCCGACCTCCGACTTCCGACTTCCGACCTCCGACTTCCGACCTCCGACTTGAGCTATCGCCCGTCACGGAGCCGATCGCCCAGAAAATTGTCCAAGTCGGGGACATCGTAGATCTTCTCGATCGTCCGCTCGACCGGGTACTCTACCCGACGGAACCGGACGATGTCATCCTCGAACACCACGTAACATGCTCGGGGATCGCCGTCGCGTGGCTGACCGACCGAGCCCACGTTGATCATCGTCTTTCGGTCGGTTAGACGGTACTCATAACCGAGTTCATCAGGGGCCGAGAAGCGGAGGTCCTCGGTGAACACGCCGGGAACGTGGGTATGACCCTGGAAGGCGTGTTTCTGGCTCAGGGCGAAGATTTTCTCCATTTTCCGCTGGTTGTAAATATCCTCTGGGAAAACGTACTCGTTCAACGGGTTGCGGGCCGAGCCGTGGACGAACAGCAGTTCGCCCTCTTGATGATTACGCGGCAACTCGCCCAGGAAATCCCAGCGACGGTGCCCGTCCAGGCCGCCTCCGGTGCTTTCCAGTTGGCTCCGGGTCCAGAAAATCGCCCTTTCCGCACCGGAATTGAAACCCTCGGGATCGAACAAGGCGCCCTGGTCGTGGTTTCCCAGCAGGCAGACCTTGCAATTCATGATTATGTCGATGCACTCGCGCGGATTTGGCCCGTAGCCGACAATGTCGCCGAGACAATAAACGTCCGTAATCCCTTGGCCCCGAATGTCGGCCAATACCGCCTCGAGGCTCTCGAGATTGCTGTGAATATCGCTAATGAACGCTCGTTTCACGCCGAGAAATCTCCCCCGCTCTGCGACGAACCGTCAGCCGCCGGGGCACAATGGGCACACGAGTAGGGTGGGCACCGCCCACCACAACCGGTTATGTTTTAGTGGGCACCGCCAACCAACATTCTGGCATTCTGGGCTTTCAATTCCTAGCATCCCAGATCAACCCCACAGTCTATTGTCGCGAAGCCAACCGGTCAAGTCGAGACACCCCTTGCCCGTCACCGGTGTGCGTGTCAAGCTGGAGATAGCTTCTGCCTGCCGTTGCTTAACCTGGTTCCCAAGCTCTGCTTGGGAACCCACTACTCCCCAACAGTGCGGTGCGGTCAGTTTGAGCGAGGGTGGCACGTCCGGAGAGCGCAGCGAAGGGCGTGGGCGCCCGGCTCAACACGCCCTTCGTTCCTCAGGGCGTGCCACCCAATTGATCAAGTTATTTTTTCGCGGGCCCTACCCGCGGATGGGATCAACCGTGAGAATTCTGGCCCTGGAGACCACCGAACGGATCGGCGGCATTGCCGCGTTGGATGGCGATAAGTTATTGGCTGACCTAGACTTAAATCCAGATCAACGGGCTGCCCAATCGCTCGCGCCGGGGTTGTGTAAACTGCTTCAGCGGGTCGGCTGGCAGCCTGCCGACGTCGATCTCGTGGCCGTCAGTGTGGGTCCCGGCTCGTTCACGGGCCTGAGAATCGGCGTAACGGTGGCAAAGACATTTGCTTACGCCGTCGGGGCCGAAGTCTTGGCGGTTGACACGCTCGAAGCAATCGCCGCCGGTGTAGCCGAAAAACGGACCACGTTTAATTTTTTCGAAGCACCCTCCGGGCCGTTCCGGCAAATTAAACCTGGTCCCTTTTTCGGCCCCGAGTCACTACCGGTGGTGTCGCTGTCGGTCGCCATCGACGCACAACGAGGAGACGTCGTCGCCGAATCGTTCCAACGGGGTGACGATGGTTGGTTCGTCTCGACAGCCGATCCCGCACTCATCGACGCCGATGCCTGGCTGGCGAGCCTGGCGCCGGGCACGGCGGTATCCGGCCCGGTTCTTCGCAAGCTGAGCGACCGCCTGCCCAATCATCTTACTGTACTCGCCCCCCAATACTGGCCGCCAAAGGCCGCTGCCGTCGCCCGGCTTGCCCGCAGGCTTCACGCCGCCGGGCATCGGGACGATCTCTGGGGCCTCGTACCCCGCTACTCCCGACGAAGTGCCGCCGAAGAGAAGGACGCATGGGGTCAGGCCGTCGTTAGTCGTTGTGACATAATGCAGCATCCTTTCGTAATAGTGGCGTTTTCCCGGGATTTCAAGGGTTAAAACAGTTTCAACTGGTTGGGATTCTCTGGTAGCGGTCTGGG
>JAUWJC010000306.1 GCA_030607895.1 Pirellulales bacterium | reverse complement strand
GGGTGAGCCCTGCCAGGGGAACGCCCAGACGGGCGAGAGCGTGATGTTCGTCGCCTGCATCGAGAGGATCCGCCCCCCCACGCCGTCCGCCACGAGTTGCTTGATCCGCTTGACCACGGGGTTGTAGTGCAACTCCAACTCGACCTGGCAGACCAGGCCGGCACTGTCGACCAACCCGATCATCCGATCGTACTCGGCCAGGTCGAAGGTGGGAATCTTCATCGAGAGGATATGCACGCCCCGCTCGACGCACATTTCGACTTGCTCGAGATGCTTGTCGTTGGCCGAGGCCAGCACGGCCGCCTCGATCTCGGGATGTCGGTCGAACATCTCACACTGGTCGAGGTAGCAGGGTACGCCGCCGACCGCGCGATGGAACCGCTCGGCGACCGTCTCGTTTTCGGCGCAAGCCGCCACCCAATCGAGCTTCGGCGACTCCCGCAACGTCTGAAAGTACTTCCGCGTATGACCGTGTGTCAGCGACAACATGGCGATTTTGACCGGCTTCACGATAGGTCTCCTTCCACGGCCAGCCGCTGCCGCTTGCGGTCCGACTCGAAGGCCAAACGTACCAACGCGGCTAGCCGGCGGTGCCGGCGGCGAAGCTGCTCCTGCTGCCGCGAATCGCTCAGCATCTCGCAAGCCGCTCGGACCAAGGCGACCTGCTCTGGAGCCAGGCCGAACAGTTCAGCATCCGTGTCGGTGTACTCCGCGGCGCCGCCGTCGGTAAAGGCGTACACCGAGCTTTGGGCCACCTGGGTGTCGACCACCCGGTCGGAGGCCACGCCGCGCCGGGCGATCAGTTCGTGCCGCTCCTGCATGGGGGAGTCGGCCGGTAGCATCGCCGTTGCTTCCACGCTACAGACTACCCGGCTCTCCAAGCAGACGACCACGTTGGCCGCCCGCTGCTCCTGGATGCTGGCATACAGATGCCCGATCGGCGAGCCGACGAGCCACTCGATCAGGTCGAACTCGCGGTAGAGGATTCCCGACAGCGGCATCACCCGGCCGTCGGTCATGCAGGCGAATCGGCACATCAAGACCGGCTCGATCGTTCGCCCGTCGACCAGCCCCTTTAGTTCAACGAACCGGCGCTCGTGTCGCCAGGGTAGCAAGGGCACCGTTGAAGGGCTCTCGTCGGTGTCGAGTATCGACCAACCGGGCAACATGGCCAACTCGCCGTCAGTCTGGTCAACCCAATCGGGCCCGTCGGAAAGACGCCACCGCCCGACCGTCCGGACCGCATACTTCCGAAGCAGCCCCTCCAACGCGGCGTTCAGGTCGCTCGCGGTCGTGTTGTTCGCTTGCACACTACTCACGCTGTCTCCTCAGGGCATCTTCACACGACAGTAACAGACGGAATAAATTGAACAGAAGGAAACAAAGGAAACAAAGAACTCATGCGGGTATGACGTCTTCGCAAATCAGATACGGTCAAACACAAAACACTAAACACGTAACGACGAGACCCCTTCGTTTGCTTCGTTCTCTTCTGTTCAAGCATGAGCCCATCTATTATTTCTATCCACCTCGGTCCTTCCGGTCACGAGTTTGCACCAGGCAGGATTAGCCGCGAAAGACCGTCCACGAGCTTCATTTCATGGAAGTTGATTACCAGCCCAAGCGGTACGTCGAGGAGCTTCATGTAGCTGAGCAATTGCGCCTTATGTATCGGCAACACCTGCTGGACAGCCTTCAGTTCCAGCAGAAGGCACTCCTCGACCAGAACGTCACACTTTAACACCTCCTCGAACGCCATGTCCTTGTACTCGATACGAACCGCCTTTTGACTAACGGCGGGAATCCCTCGAAGTTCCAACTCCCGTAGCAGGCATTTCTCGTAGATGCTTTCGAGCAATCCGGGCCCTTGAATTCGATGAACTTCAATCGCCGCTCCGATGACGTCACGGCTGAGTTTGTCAGCTTTCTCGAAACGCGGGTGCATTCGACTAGCTCCTAATCCGCAACAAAAGCAAACGAAGAAGTCCTGGTAGTATGATTTCCTTGGGAACTGGATGAGACCAACTGCAAAACACCAAGCCCACAGCCATCACACCCCTTCGTTTGCTTCGTTTCCTTCTGTTTAAGAACCTTTTTGTCAAAACCCTTGATTTCTAAAGCATTTTCACCCGCGGCGAATAGCTCTCGACGTACTTCTGGTTGAACTCATCTCCACCCGGCGCGTTGGCGCTGCGCCAAACGGGCGGCTCGATTCCGCGAGCCACGCACTGGCGGACCGTCTCGATCTCCAGCCGGTGGGCGATGTAGAAGTCGATGATGTTCGAGTTGGGGGCGATGGGTGTATCGAAACCAGGCACGCTGACCACGCAGTCGCCCACCTCGTTGTAATCGTCGATCGCCACGTCGGCCAGATCGAAGAGGTTCTTGCCGTTGGGATGACGAATGAAATGATCGGGCGGCATCTCGTTCTGCCAATGGGAGGAACTGACGGCAATGAGCTTCACGCCCTGCTCCTTGGCTTCCATGGCGGCGTCGATCGTGGCCGCGTTAATCCCTATGTTGTGGAAGATGATCAGCACGTCGTCCGGCTGGAGCCGGAAGTACTTCACGATGCTTCGGCCGTAGTTTACGCAACGCTCGAGTTCCAGGTACTTCAACGCCTGGTTGAAGACCGACAGGCCGGTCTCCATGATTGGGTTGATGTTGGCCAGGCCGCCGGCGCGGAAGAACATCTCGCCCATTACCAGCGTGGTGTGCCCTCCGCCGCCGTAGACGTGGATCAAGCGGTCCTGCTCGATCGCGTCGGCCATCAGCGAGGCGGCCCGCTGGATGTTCTCCTGCTGCTCGGTCTCGATTCTCCTAAGCAGCGCGATGGTCCGGTCGAGGTAGCCGAAATCCGGCCTGCGCTCTTCCGAGGTGGTCTCTGCCACGGTAGTCCTCCTTGCGGCCTGTAAACTGGTTGATCTATTCAGAGCCGGGCCGTGTCGGCCCGGTATTTCCAACGCGGCCCTTGGCCGCAACCAAATCGCGACCGACGGTCGCGGCTTTATGATCGGCTACCGCTGGAGTACCTCGCCGTAGGCCTTGCCGATTGTGTCCCAGACTTCCAACGCCCGGGGAGCGGCCAGCACCGTGCCGTGGCCGCCGCGATACGTCCAGGCGAACAGGCTCTCCACGCCCATGTCAGCGTACAGCCGTGCGATGTCTCTCAACTCGGCGAGGTTCTCCGGCTCCTGGTAGTAGCCCATTATCCAACGTTGCGAGCCGACCGCGTGCCGCCGGGCAATTTCGAGCGTCCGTTCGGTAATCGAGCGGAAGAAGCCGCGCGGCAACTGGTAGGAAAGGATCGTCGTGCTGAAGACGTCGCAGGCGTCGGATCGGGCGACCTTGTCCCAGTCGTCGTAACCCCGATTTTCCGTGACGTAGTAGGTACCCAAGGTGGCGTGGACGCAACAGATGATCTTCGTATCGGGCCGAATCGCCTTGATCTTCCGCGAGGCCGATTCCAGGATGTCCAACGCGCAATCCTGGCGGAAACGCTTCACCTCCATGGTCAACTGACGCGGCATTCGTAGCCGTACCGCTCCTCGAACTTCCGCTGACAAAACGCGCAACGGCAACTCCAGTCATCCCCCGCCCCGCCGGTGATCGAAGCATACGACTTGGGTAGCAAATAGTGCGGTTCGTCCCAGAAGAAGCCGTCGGCGTCGACCTCCCGGGCAAGCCGCTCGCATTTCTCGAAGAAATACTCGCGAAAGGCCGCCGTGTTGAAGCAGGCCGCCGGCAACGGTTCGCCCGTCACGGCCGAGACCTGCCGGTTGCCCGGATTGTTCGTCAAAAACAAACTCGGCGGCTCCCCGCCGCACCACTTGCCGATCCCCCAGGTATCGAGGTACACGGTCAGGCCCATCTCTTTGCCGGCCTGGGCGATCTCCTTGATGTTGGGCCACCAGAAATCAAGGTCGAACTCCGAAAGCGCCAGAAGCACGGCCGTGCAATTGTGGTCGATCATCTCCTGAAAATCACGCCGCGCATGCTCCACGTAGCTCAGTCCGTAGTAGCTTACGCCCGTTTCGGTAACAGCCATCGCGTCTTCTCTCGGTGTATCAATAATTCACTCGGCTTAGATGATCTCGTGAGATGTTCCGCTCGAGCGGGGCGATTCCTGGAACCGTTCAGCCCGGGGATCGGTGCTCTCGCGCACGACCAGATGCGGCTCCAGCAAAATATGATGCGGCGGACGCTCGCCCGGTTCTCGGATCCTGTCGATCAGGCTCTGGACGGCCACGCGCGCCATCGACTCGACCGGGTAGTCGATCGTGGTCAGTGTTGGACTGGTGACTTGCGACTCGGGCAGATTGTCGAAACCGGCGATCGCCACCTGCTGGGGCACTGCCATGTCATGGTCGCGGCAGTAGTGCATCGCACCGATCGCAAGCAGATCGTTGAACGCAAAAACCGCGCGCGGCCGGTTGGCCCTTTCCATCAATTGGGTCATCGCCCGGTACCCGCACTTGATATCCCAACCGTCGGCGTCCGCCATCAGGCGTTCGGGCAGTTCGATCCCTTCCTCAAGCAGCATCGAGCGGAATCCGCTGAGGCGTGAGTCCCGTTTTAGTTGCCCCCCGAATGCCAGATAACCGAGCGAGTTGTAGCCCAAGCTGAGGAAATGTCCGGCCACCAGGGCCCCGCCGGCGAAGTCGTGAGCAACCACCGAGTCGGCCTCGATGCCCGACACCCGGCGGCTGGCAAAGACAATGCGTATGCCCCGCTTCATCAGGCTCCGATATAGATCGGCACACTCGTCGGCCAGGCCGGGACATATCAGTATGCCTTCGGCCCCAATCTCCAGAAAGCTATTGATTGCTTGCTGCTCGCGCTGGAAGTCGTATCCGCTACTGGCCACCAGCACCTGGTAGTCCAACTCCAACGCAGCACGTTGAACGTGGCGGCAAAGGCTGCCAAAAAACGGGCTGGTGATGTTCGTCACCAACAAACCGAGGCGGCAGGGAGCGCCTTTGTCGGCAGTCGCAATATGCCGGGCAACCTTCGAGCTAATTACGGCCGGATTAGTCGAGTCGCCGACCAGCAGGCCCTCGGCCTTGAGCCGCTTGGTTACCTTATGCGCCGTCGTCAACGAGACGTCGAATCGCCGGGCCAACTTGCGAACGGTCATGAACCGATCGCCCGACCCGCCGTGCCGCCCATCCAAAATCTCCGCCTCGAGACGACTGGCAATCTGTTCGGATCGAATCATCCATTCACACCGTTAAACATGGGAATACGGCTTAAGTGGAACAATAACTACTACAATCCCAATACAATTCTGAGACTAGCCGGAACATCTGTTCCTGTCAAGACCCCGGCAACCCATTTTGGAGAATTTCTCAAAAAATTTTCTACGGGCCGATTCCAGACACCGATCGTAGACACTCGCCCGCCCGTCTGTAGTGCTACTGTTTGAGTCTTGAAATGTAAACATTCGCCGAACCCGTCTTGCGCGTCTTGTGAAAGGGTTTTTGCTTGCCACACTTACGCAACTTGTCGACGCAGTTTGTGTCATCGCATCCATTTTCATGCCTCTGCCGGGTGGAATCGGC